>JACAEZ010000089.1 GCA_013388565.1 Campylobacterales bacterium
GCCTTATTTTGCAATGCCTTGCCTAAGTTTTGCGATGTTTCGTATGATGGGAATATTGATGTAACACAGATAGAAAAACATATAACAACTAAAACAAAACTAATAGTTCCCATAGATTTTGCAGGAAACAGTGCAAATATAAAAGAGATTGTTGAAATAGCAAAAAAACATAATCTTTTAGTTATAGAAGATGCCTCTCATGCATTAGGAAGTGAGTATCATGATAAAAAAGTAGGCTTTTTTGCTGACATGGCAATTTATAGCTTTCATGCAATAAAGCCAATTACCACATTTGAAGGCGGAGCGGTTGCTTGTGATGATGAAAATTTATATGAAAAACTAAAACTAATTAGAAGTCATGGAATAACCAAAAAAGCTCTTTGGAATAGTGACATGACAATACTTGGATACAACTACAGATTAAGCGACATAGCATCAGCTTTAGGCTTGAACCAGCTAAAAAAACTTGACAAATTTATAGCAAAAAGAGAAGAGATAGCCTCTTTTTATGACAAAACTTTTGAAAAAAATCCATACTTTTACACAATTAAAATAGAAAATTTTAAAAAAAGTGCAAGACATTTATACCCAATTTTATTAGATAGAAGATTTTGGTGTCAAAAAGAGGATATTTTTATAGCCTTAAGAGAAAAAGGTATCGGTGTACAAGTACACTATAAACCAATCTATCAATATACATATTACAAACAACTATTTGGAGAACAATTTTTACAAAACAGTGAAGATTTTTACAAAGCAGAAATATCTATACCATGCCATCAAGAGATGAGTTTAAACGATGCAAAGTATGTAGCCCAAACTCTTTTTGAGATTTTTGATAAAAATAGAGGTTGTAAAACGTAAAGTTTTACAACACATAATTTACATGTTCTTCTGTTTTTAGCATTTCAAAAATTGTAACTCTATCATCATCGTTAAATACTAGCAGTTCAACATCTAAACTGATATAGCTTTTATGCGATTTTGACTCTTTGATTTTAAACTCTCTACCCGAAAGAACCTTTTCTACACACATGATAATATTTTCTTTAGATTTTCCAATAACTTTATAGCTCCAATTTATTGGATAATTTAACTCTAAATTTTTACCCTCTAATGAAGTCACCACTTTTTCCTCCACTCTTTTTTTCAAGTCTAATATTTAAAATTTCCATGCCTTTATCTATCGCTTTAACCATATCATAAATTGTTAAAAGTCCAATGCTAACACCAGTTAGTGCCTCCATCTCTACACCTGTTTGACCTTTCATTTTTACAGTTACAATTAATTTAAATCCACAAATTTCTGGTAGCTCTTCTATATCGCAATTAATAGAGCTAAGAAGTAGTGGATGACACATTGGTATAAGTTCACTTGTCTTTTTAGCTCCCATTATAGAGGCAATTACAGCAGTCTGAAGAACTGGACCTTTTTTTGCTCTATTTTCAACAACAACACTGAAAGCTTCATGACTCATTTTTATCACTCCACTAGCAACTGCTACCCTTGTTGTCTCATCTTTGTTAGATACATCTACCATATTTGGTCTATCGTTATTATCTAAATGTGTTAATTTCATGCTTTTCCTTTTTCTGTTTTATTCATGCCAAACCAGCCATAAAGTCGTCTGATAAAAATCATTAAAAATAGTCCATCTATCATGGAAGCTATAATAAATGAAAAATACTCTTTTTCTGAAATGATATTATTATTATATGCAAGCATTGCAATTGCAACTATAAATGTCAAAGGCATTGAGTCGCTTAATGCAAAAAGTATCGTCTGTTTTGTTTTTAGATATTTGTAAAAAGCGACAAACGAACTAATTAATCTAATGGATATGATTGCTAAAATTATAAGCATAGCATGTTTTAAAATTTCTAAATCTAACACATCAATTTTAACAGTTGAACCTGTGTAGATAAAAAATATCGGTGCAAAAAATCCAAATCCAAAAGAGGATAATTTTTCGATAAGCTCCTCTTTTTGATGAAAATAGAGTTTTAAAAATAGCCCTGCCAAAAATGCACCTAAAACTAAATCTATCTTTATATACATCATGACAGCTACAAGTATAAAAAATAGTGAGATAGAAAATCTAATATCTTGGTCAAGTCTATCTATATCTGGAATGATATATTTTTTAGCTTCTGGAAACCACCAAAAAATAATTTGAAACAATTTAAGCATTAATATGCCGATAAATAACACTATAAAAATTGTTAAAATTGATTTATAAAAACCTAATCCAAAACCAAATTCAAGCCAACCACTAAGTATTGTAAGAGCCAAAATACTAACTATTTCGCCAACAACTCCAATAGATAGTGCCAAATTCAGCCATAGTTCATTTTTTCCATACTCTTTGATAAGCATCATGAGCATTCCTAGTGAAAATATTGGAAGTGCAACTAAATATACAAAATTTAATTTAAAAATCATGCAAATTAAAAAAGCTATAAAATAGAGCATAACAAAATATAAAGTCACATTAAAAGATAAATTCTTTTTGATTGTTTTTACAAGTTTCAAATTTATCTCAAGTCCTGCCAAAAACATTAAATATAAAAATCCAAATTTTGCAATAATTTTTAATGTAGGGTCTGCATACAAAAATCCAAAAAAACCAGCCAACATACCAAAAGATATTTCTACAACTACAACTGGAATATTTGTAATCTTTGAGACCATTGGCGAAAACATGATAATTATGGCAATTGTTAAGATTAGGATGAAGTTTTCCACTAACTCTCTTTTAAATTTTTATTTTTATAAATTTTTTATTTAATTTTCTACTTTCTTAAATGGCGGAGTCAAATTTTTAAGCAACTCTATCATGGAAACTTTCTCATTTAACAATCTTTTATAAACTGCATAGTTTGCTAAAACCTGTTTGCCATACTCTCTTGTTTCAAGTTTTGATATATTTTCCATTGTAAAAAATGGGTCGTATCTATATTTATCATGAAACAGACCTTTTTTAAAACTATTTATCAAATATGTAATTCCACCATTATAGGCATAAGAGATAAATAGTGGATGAATGAGTTGTTTTTCTAAATAGTTTATATAATGGTTCGCATATTCCAAATTTTTTGATGGAATAAACATCTCATCATAATCTGTCTCTTCACCTCTCTCTTTTGCCAAAGCCTTAGTCAAAAATGGCATAATTTGCATAACGCCTAAAGCATAAGATGTTGAAACAACTGTCGGTATAAAGTAGCTCTCTTGTCTGCCTAGTGCATAAATAAGAGCTTTTCTATTATCATCAATACCATTTAAATATCTATCGTAAGGCATAACAAAATATGCTTTTGATTTGTACTCGATTTTTTGAAGTAGATATGCTAAGTGAGGAATATTATCAATATGTGTTAAATGTTTTAATATAAACTCTTTTTGTTCATCTTCACTCTTTTCATAAAGTGCTGTTGTAAATTTTATCCAAACAAATGGGTCGCTTGGGTCTAAAAATCTATTGGCATTTTCATCATGAGCTACACTACTAACTATATTTGTTGGAAACTCTTCAAGTAGTTCATAAGCCAACATCGTATAAAAGTTTATGTCATAACTTTTTGTCAGCTCTTCTAAAAAAAACACATCTCTGCTTATTAGATAACTCCAAAAAAGTGCCTTATCTTTATCTCTTCTTTTATAAGAGTTTTTCGCACTCAATGTAAAACATTTAAAAGCCAAATCATCTCTATTTTTTGTAATTGCCAACATTCCTAAAGAGAATGCACCCTCACCGTTAATATTTGTTGTATTAAAATCAAATATTGAGTTTGTAAAGTTATCTAAATTTGTTTCACTATATAAGATTGAAGCAGTTGTTGAAAATTTACTATTTTCAACAAAACTATTAACTCTATCAAGTGGTAAAACTTGATTAAAATATGTTTTACGATTATATTTTCCACTATTATTAAAAACACTCAAAAAAAAGTCATCATTCATAGAGTATAGATACTCAAATGGATTTTTTTGTTGAAACACTTTCATGTATGGCACATATTTAGAATTTTCACCTATTTTTTCAATAACAACTGGAATATCTTTAACATTTACATTACAAGCATTTGAGTAGTTCATAGCAATTCGCACACATTTTGTATCAGCAGTTGCAAATTTTGAAGTTGGTAAATCAAAACATTCAAACTCTTTTTTTACTTCAACATCATCTATCTTTTTTAACCAAGCCTTTTTTATTTGTGGACTAAATGTATTTGCATGTTTTAAAGCTTTAAAAGCTTCATTTGAACTAATATTTTGTTCTAAAAACAGATATACATAAAAATCTTTAGCCCTACTATTTGGCAATGTCTCTAAATAATCAATCGTGATAGTTTTGCCAAATAGTAAAAAAGGAGCCAATAAAAATATCAAAAATTTCATTGAAAACTTCTAGCCATTTGAAACAACAACTCTACAAAAAACAAATCTATAAAATTTAGTGCAACAAGCAAAATAATCGGA
>JACAEZ010000022.1 GCA_013388565.1 Campylobacterales bacterium
CATGTCTATATGGTAGCATTTTTTTGCTGGTTTGCGTAAGGTCAGTTATTTATATTCTGTGATATTCTGTGTATGAATAAGTGTAGCTAGATCATCTCTTCCTGGTAATTATTTGTTATTATTGTTATTGTTTCATAATGTTGTTTAAATTTTGGCTGTACTAGGTGTGTTGTTTAGTTGGGTTTGGTATTACTCAAATGTAGCAATTAAAAATACTATATAAATTTATGCAATATTAAGCATATTTTTTGTTTATTTTAAGTAGAATTTCGCCTTAAATTTTATTGAATTTGAATAGTAATAATCATAAAAAAGGAATTACATGTCAAGAAAATGCGATATAACTGGCAAAGGTCCTATGTCAGGTTTTAATGTAAGCCATGCTAACAATAAAACAAAAAGAAGATTTTTACCAAATCTAAGAACTGTTAGAGTTGCTCTACCAGACGGCACAACAAGAAAAATAAGAGTTGCGGCTAGTACGCTAAGAACATTGAAAAAAAATTCGTAATCCCTACAACTTAAGGGGTTATGAATTTGAGGCTCCTAGAAAAACTTAAAAAACTTCTTCACTGGGAAACAAAAGAAAAACCCAAAATAACACTATCTGGTGAATTTTACGAATTACTAAAACCATTTAGACTTCCTTTAATATTAGTTCAATTATCACTCATGATAGGAACTATCGGCTATCTACTTTTAACAGACTACAATATCACAGAAGCACTATTTCAAGCAGCATATACATTTACAACAACAGGCTTTGGAGCATTGCGAGAAGACCAGTTTTCAGGACCAGCAATAGTTTTTACAACAACACTTATGTTGCTTGGATTTGTTGTTTTAACATTTTCTGTTGGTATTATTATTGATGTAATCAACAAAGGTGACCTACTTAGAATTATGAAGGAACGAAAGATGTTATATAAAATTGCACGATTAAAAAATCATTATGTTGTTTGCTACCACAATGAATATACAGTTCATTTAGCAGAACAGTTAAAAGAGAGTCATATACCATTTGTTATAATTCATCCAGAAGATACTTTTGACCAAATTGCTACAAAAAATAGATACCCATACTATTTGGTAGAAGAGCCACATACTGAAGAAGCACTGATAAAAAGCCATATGTCAAGTGCAAAAGGGGTAATAACACTATCAAAAAACATAGCAGACAATATTGCCATGATAGCTTCACTTAGATTATATGAAAAAGAGGTAGGTAGAGACCCTTTTTACATTATAGGATATGCTGAAAACAATAGCGATATAGAAAAATTAAAAAAACTTGGAGCAGATAGTGTTGTCTCTCCTGCAATATTAATGGCAAAAAGAGTTAGTGCCATGGCAATTCGACCAGATATGGAAAATTTGCTTGAAGAGTTTTTATACAAAAAAGATACGGCTTTAGATTTAGAAGAGGTATTGATACCAAGAAATTCATGGATGGTACTAAAAAAAATAAAAGAGACTCATTTAAGAGAGTCTGTAAATGTAAGTATTATCGGTATTAGACAAAAAGATGGAAAATTTATACCAATGCCAAGAGGTGATACACATATAACAAGTGAGAGCAAACTACTAATTATTGGGACAAGTAAAGCTATAAATGATGCGAAAAGAATTATTAAAAGAAATACAAAACCAGATGATTTGAAATATGTGTAATTAGTATATAGGTTTATAATTCATAGATTATCTTGCTATCTACTTCTAAAATAAAATATAGTTTAAAAGCTAAAAAATGGTAAAATTTTTTAACCAATCAGAGATAAAATCCAAAGGAATTTGTTAATGGCAACATTATCTCCTAAACAACAAGCACAATTTGATGAAATGAGTATGGCTGAAAAGGTAGCTGTATTTTTAATGCAGTTGGGTGAAGATTTAACTGCACAAATATTTCAAAACATGGATATTGATACAATTACAGAGATATCAAAATATATAGCCATGGCTAGAGGCATGGAAAAACCAATTGCAGCTGCTGTACTAGAAGAGTTTTATGCAATATTCCAATCAAATCAATATATTGCAACAGGTGGTTTGGAGTATGCAAAAGAGATACTTTATAGGGTATTAGGACCAGAAGAGGCTAAAAAAGTTTTAGACAAACTAGCCAAAAGTATGCAATCTCAACAAAATTTTAGTTATCTTTCAAAAATTAGACCAGAGCAATTATCTGACTTTATTATCAACGAACACCCTCAAACAATCGCACTTATATTAGCACACATGGATCCATCAAGTGCAGCTGAAACATTGGGTTATTTTAATGATGATTTAAGAGCAGAAGTTGCTATAAGAATGGCAAATTTAGGTGATATTTCACCATCAATTATAAAAAGAGTATCTGCTGTACTTGAAAATAAACTAGAATCGCTTGCTGGATATAAAGTTGAAGTTGGTGGACCTAGGTCGGTTGCAGAGATATTTAATAGACTTGGTCAAAAAGCTTCAAAAGCAACTCTTGCATACATTGAACAAATTGATGAACAACTTGCAAACTCTATTAAAGACATGATGTTTACATTTGAAGATATTGGAAAACTTGACAATAATGCAATTAGAGAAATTTTAAAAATGGCAGATAAAAAAGATTTAATGTTAGCACTAAAAAGCTCTACAGATGAACTTAGACAAAAATTTACAGCTAATATGTCACAAAGAGCAGCAGAAGGATTTTTAGAAGAGATGCAATTTTTAGGTGCAGTTAAAGTAAAAGATGTAGAAGCTGCCCAAAGAAAGATTGTAGAGGTTGTAACACAACTATCAGAACAAGGTGTAATACAAGTAGGAGAATCTGAAGAGATGGTTGATTAATCATGGCAAATATTATAGAGCCTACAAAAACAAAAGGTCATATAATAAGCAAATACTCTTTTAAAGTATTAAGCATTGAAGATGAAAAAAAAGAGAGTCAAAAAGCAGATAAAGATACAACTAAAGATGATAGAGTTGAACTAAGCATAGAAAATGAACCGCAAATTGGCAATTACAGACAAGATACAACAGAAATTTTAGAATCTACAAAAAAAGGTAATGAACTTGTTGAAAAGCTATATTTAAAAGTTGACGAACTCACAACAAGCTTAGTCAAACTTCAAATGCAATCAGAAAGACAACAAGGTGAGTTTGACGAAAGACTTAAAAATGAGGCAAAAAGAGCCTTTGATGAAGGTCTTGAACAAGGTATGCAAAAAGCAAAAGCAGAACTAGAACAACAAATCGAAGAGATAAAAGAGAGAATGAGTATCTCACTATCAAAGCTTGATGAGTCTATTCAAAAGATACTATTTTCAATGGATAGCCTTGAAAAAGAGCTATCAAGTGTAGCAGTTGATATTGCAAAAGAGGTTATTTTAACTGAAATTGATAAATCCTCTGCACAAGTGGCACTAAATTTATCAAAAGAGTTGATAAATGAGTTAAAAGATGCAACAAAAGTGATTTTAAAAGTAAATAAAATTGATTATGAGTTTGTAAAAGCTTCATTAAACGATAATCCAAAAATTGCAGTTGAAGCTGATATGGCTATCGCAAAAGGTGGTGTAATACTTCTTAGTGATATAGGAAACATAGACGGCACTGTTATGACAAGATTTCAAAATGTAAAATCTGCAATTTTTGATGCAAAAGAAAATTAATATAGGCAATATTCATGGATATAAAAAGTTATACAATCGAAGAGCTAGAAGAGTTAGCGAAAAAAATTAGGCTTAGAATTTTAAATGTAGTTTCAAAAAATGGTGGGCATTTGAGTTCTACACTTGGTGCTGTGGATTTGATAATCGGTATGCATGTAGTATTTGACTCTAAAAGCGACCCATTTATATTTGATGTAAGTCATCAATGTTATGCACATAAACTATTGACTGGTAGATGGGATGAGTTTGAAACACTTAGACAATTTGGCGGTATAAGTGGTTTTACAAAACCATCTGAAAGTGTTCATGACTATTTTATAGCAGGACACAGTTCTACTTCTATCTCACTTGCAGTGGGAAGTGCTAAAGCGATAGAGTTAAAAAAAGAGGATAGAGTACCTGTATGCTTGATAGGCGATGGTAGTATGACCGCTGGAATGGTGTATGAGGCACTAAATGAACTAGGCGATAGAAAATATCCGTGTGTGATAATATTAAATGATAATGAGATGAGTATCGCAAAACCAATAGGTGCAATTAGCAAATACCTTTCTTCAGCCATGGCTAGTCCATTTTATCAAAAAATAAAATATAGAATTGACAAATTTTTATCAAAACTTCCAGAATCAGCTATTTACATGGCAAAACGATTTGAAGAATCACTAAGGCTTATCACCCCTGGGCTTTTATTTGAAGAGCTTGGCATTGAGTATATCGGTCCAATAGATGGGCATAATATAGAAGAGATAATAGAGACATTAAAAACCGCCAAAGAGCTTAAAAAACCAGTAATTATTCATGCACAAACAACAAAAGGAAAAGGGTATGAGATTGCTGAAGGTCCTTATGAACATTGGCATGGTGTTGGACCATTTGATATAGAGAGTGGTAAAGCTGTAAAAAATGGAAAAGTTAGTGCAACAAATATATTTTCAGATGAACTATTAAAATTAGCATCGCTTCATGAAGATGTTGTAGGAATAACTGCTGCTATGCCAAGTGGGACAGGAATAAAACAGTTGATGGATAAATATCCAAATAGATTTTGGGATGTAGCAATAGCAGAACAACATGCAATAACACAAGCAGCAACTCTAGCAAAAGAGGGTTTTAAACCGTTTGTAGCTATCTATTCGACATTTTTACAAAGAGCTTACGACCAAATCGTTCATGATGTTTGTATCTCAAATATGCCTGTAATTTTTGCAATAGATAGAGCTGGAATTGTAGGCGAAGATGGAGAGACTCATCAAGGAGTTTTTGATATATCCTATTTAAGGGCTATTCCAAACATGGTTTTATTTGCACCAAGAGATACATTGACACTTCAAAATAGTATCCATTTTGCATACAATCTAAACAAACCATGTGCTTTTAGATACCCTAGAGGTACTTTTTTGGCAGATAACAGTTTTGAATTTAAGCCATTTGAATTTGCAAAATCTCAAATGTTGATTGAAAATGGTGGTGATATTTTATTTATAGGTTATGGAAATGGTGTTGGAAGAGCATATTTAACCATGAATGAACTCAAACATGAAAATATCTCTCTCTTAGATTTGAGATTTGTAAAACCACTTGATGAAGAGATGTTATTGTCATGTTCAAAAAAATACAAAAAGTGGTTTATTTTTAGTGATAGTTCATTTTTGGGTGGAGTAGCTTCTGCAATTAGTGAACTACTTATGCAAAAAAATGTATTTGATATAAAAATAAGTTCGTTTGAGTATGAAGATAAATTTATACCTCATGGCAAAACTACAGATATAGAGGAGTTTTTGGAGCTAACTCCAACACAATTAGCAAAAAAAGTAAAAGAGCTTTTATAATCATTTTATGGAAAATATTCAAAAAATTTTAAATAATAGAGAAAAGCTTGTTACTGAAATCTATTTTGATTTGCAAGAGTATTTTGAAAAAAAATATGGTCATGATAGTGTAGTTTTAATAGAAATTGGTAGCTTTTTTGAAGTTTATGAGATAAATAGACCAGAGGTTCAAATAGGCAAAGCAAAAGAGATAGCAGAACTTTTAAACATTCAACTAACCAGAAAAAATAAATCAATTTTAGAAAATTCTGCAAAAAATCCGCTAATGGCTGGAGTACCGTCTGTATCGCTTGAGAGATATTTAAACAAACTAATTCAAACACAAAAATATACAATTATCATAGTCAAGCAAAAAGGCGAACCACCAAATATAACAAGATATATCTCTTCAATAATCTCCCCTGGAACAAATTTTGACTATCTATATGACTCTAGCGAAAATTACATTAGCTCAATTGTGTGCGATTTAAATCAAAAAATATACTCCATAGGATTTGCTTCTATTGATGTGACTACTGGAAAAAGTTTTTATAGTGAAATTCATGGCTCTAAAGATGACAAAACATATGCTTTAGATGTTGCATTTAATCTACTAGATAGCTATAAAACGGCAGAAGTTATCATGATATTTAAAAATAGCTCCATAAATAAAAAAGAGGTTTTACAATATTTGGAGATAGAAGAGCATTATAAATATGTCTTAAATGATGAAAATTTTAAAGTAGCCTATCAAAATGAGTTATTTAAAAAAGTTTATAACATCAACTCTATCTTAACTCCAATAGAGTATCTAAATATGGAAAAAAATCCGCTTGTCTCTGAAAGTTTGGCAATAGTCATAAATTTTATAATAGACCACAATAGGCAAATTGTTCAAAAACTACTTCCACCTACAAATATATCATCAAATAAATATCTATATCTTGGAAACAGCCCTATTGAACAGTTAGAAATTTTTTCTAAAGATAGTAACGATTTGACACTATTTAAATTAATAGATAATACATCTACCTCAATTGGACATAGAACACTAAAAGATAGATTGTTAAATCCTATAATAGATGAAAAAGAGTTAAATCGAAGATGCAATCTTTCACTCTCACTCAAACAATTAGAAAAAGAGCTTACAGTAGAGTTAAAACAGATATACGATATAGAGAGAATTTCAAGAAGAGTAAACTTAAGCCATCTAAACCTTTATGAGATAAACTATCTATACACATCATTAAAAAGCCTTTTTAACATCTCAAATCTAATCAAAACGGCAAATGTAAATATAGAAGAGTTGGATACAACAAAAATAAATAACTACATAATCGAAATAGAAAATAGTTTTGATTTAAACAGTTGTGCAAAGCAGTCATTAAGTAACTGTCATGACAACTTTATACAAGAAGGGTGCAACAAACAGTTAGATGAATTTGTAAATAAAAATCGAGAACTTTTAAATAAACTCTCTACTATTTCAAACAAAATAAACTCCATGTTAAATAGCGAATTTCAAAAAGATGACCAAAACTATGTAACAATAACCCAACTAGAAAAAGAGGGGTTTTTTGTTACGATGACAAAAAATAGATTTTTGATGATAAAAGATGAGTTGTTAAAAGAGTATGTGCATATTGATAATAAAGTTTACTATTTCAAAGATTTCAAATTTAAAATACTCACAAATTCAGTCAAAATAACAGCAGATATAATCGAAGATATTTCAGAAAAAATTGTTCATAATAGATTAAAAATCATAAATTTGGCAAAAGAGATATTCAAAGAAAAACTATTAGAGTTTGAGATGAGATACTCAAAACTACTAGAACAGTGTGTAAATTTTATAGCAGATATTGATGTAGCCATTAGCAATATAAAAACAGCTCTAAAATACAACTACACAAAACCAGAAATAATAAACTCTTATGAAAACTTTATTCAAGCAATAAACCTAAGACACCCAATAATTGAACAGTTAGAAGAAAAAGGGATATATGTGCCAAACAGCCTAATTTTAGGAGATACCACACATTTAGAGAGTGAATATAAAGATATTCAAAGAGTCAATGGCATACTACTATATGGCATAAATTCAAGCGGTAAATCATCTCTCATGAAGAGCCTTGGAATAGCCATTATTTTAGCACAATCAGGTTTTTTCGTACCAGCTGAAAAACTGAAATTTTCAATCTTTGAAAATATATTTACAAGAATAGTATCAAAGACAACCTCTCAAAAGGGTTATCAACATTTGCAGTAGAGATGTTAGAACTAAAAAATATATTCAATAGAGCCAATAAAAAAAGCCTTGTTTTAGGCGATGAGATAAGTCATGGAACAGAAACAACATCAGCAATAGCAATAGTCGCAAGTGCTATAATCTACTTAGTAAAAAAAGAGGTTTTATTTATGTTTGCAACACATTTACACCAGCTAACACAAATAAAAAAAGTAACCGATATAAAAACCATAAAAGCTATGCACTTAGCAGTGACATATAATGAAAATGAAGATAAGCTGATTTTTGATAGAAGATTAAAAGATGGTAGTGGAAGTGCAATATATGGATTAGAGTTTGCAAAATCACTCCATTTAGAAGATGAATTTTTAAAAACAGCTCATGAAATAAGAAAAGAGTTAACAGGTGATTTTAGTGAAATAGAGTTATTAAAACAAAAAAGATTAAGCAAATATAACAAAAATCTGTACATTACAAAATGTGCAATATGCGAAAATATAGCACAAGAGATACACCATGTAAATGAACAACAAAAATCAAATGAACATGGATTTATTGACCACTTCAATAAAAATCATAAATACAATCTAATACCGCTTTGCAAAAAACATCATCAAGCCATTCACCAAAAAAAGCTAATCATAAATGGCTTTATCATGACAAACAACGGTTTAGAACTACACTACGATGAACTATAAAGGAAAAAAATGAAAAAAACCATACTACTAGTACTATTTTCCATGACATTAAAAGCAGAGTTTGAATATATAGAGAGTTTTGAAGCTAAATTTATTCAAAAAATAGTCTCTAATAAAAATAAAATAGAGTACATCGGTGAAATGATGGCAAAAAAACCCTCTTTTGTAAAATGGGTATATAACTCACCAGTTGTAAAAACAGTCTGCATAGATAAAAAAGAGTTATTGATTATTGAATACGATTTAGAACAAGCAATAATTACAAAAATGGACGATGCGATTGATTTTTTAAGTATTTTAAAAAGTGCAAAAAAAGCTGATAACAACCTATTTAAAGCAAACTATGAAGGTGTTGAATACTCTATCTTTCTAACTGAAAAATCAAAAATAGAAAAAATCACATACACAGATAAAAATGAAAATCAAGTAGAAATAAAACTAACAGATAGCAAAATAAATCAAAAGCTAGATAGCGAAGCCTTAAAATGTTCAATACCTTCTGAATTTGATATTATCAGTAGATAAATTTATCTACTGATGTTAGATATATATGATTTAATTAAAAATGAAAAATTACAATCATTGAGCCATTTGTGAGTGTTTAAGATGTGAGTTGGTAGAATATATGTTTTAAAATTATTCATTATTCACTATAAATTATAAATTAACCAAAATGGGTGTTCATGAAGGTGTTTTTAAAAGTGCTGGTTGCTTTAATCGTAGCAACTATTTATGCGAATGCATGAAATATAGGCTCTTTGGTCACAGGTCAAACAACAAGTTATCAAAACTATGATGATGGGTATTATAAAAAAGGAGTTGAGAGGAGTTTTATCTGTGTTATTTTCCTACTGGCTTTGACATTGCTAGATTTATCCGAAGCAATCCAAAAAAGTTTTAAGACACTATCTACAATAATAGAAAAAACAAAATCAAAGGAGCTATATGCCAACTATTAGTATGTTTTATGGAATTATGATATTATGCAGACTCTGAGAGACATCACTTGCCACATATTCATGTAAGATATCAAGAGAGTAAGGCTTCAATAGCCATTGAAAATGGTGCTATATTAGCAGGGGCAATTCCCGCAAAGCAGTTAAAATTGGTACATGCATGGATAGAGCTACACAAAGAAGAGCTTTTTGCAGATTGGGAGATAGCCCAAAATGGTGAAGAGCCTTTCAAAGTTCCACCATTGCAATAAGGAGGATAATAATGGAACTTCTTGATGTGACATCAGTAGAGCCAAGAGATGATTATTTACTCTATCTTGAGTTTGAAAATGGGGAGCTTAGGGTTTTTGATATGAAGCCATTGATGTGCAAAAAGCCTTTTGCAAAATCTTTGAAAAAGGGCTTTTTCGATTTGCAAAAGTAGAAAATGGCACAGTGGTTTGGCCAGGGGAGATAGATATTGCTCCAGATACACTATATGATAAGTCAGAAATAATCTGTATAAACAAAAACTAAAAAAAGGAGTGTTCATGGGAGTGGTTTTAAAAGTGTTGGTTGCTTTAATCGTAGCGACTATTTATGCGAATGCATGGAATATAGGCGATTTGGCGACTGGTCAAACGACAAGTTATGAAACTGGCGATGATGGGTATTATAAATCTAAAAAAGTAATAAAATAGAAGTTGAATTTAATGATTAATTATACAGTTGAATTTGTAGAGTTAAAGAGTGGTAAAAAGCCATTTTTTGAATTTTTAAAAAAGCTAAGAGATGATGATGTTGTGAAAATCTTTGCTAGAATAGATTTTTTTATCTCAAAGAAAAATAGCAACGAGCAAATATCAGATAAACTCTCAAAATATTTAAAAAATGGAATATTTGAAATAAAATGTGAATTGAGTGATAAAAGCATAAGAGTTTTATATTTTTACATAGATGGAGCAAAAATGGTCATAACACACGGTTTTATCAAAAAATCAAACAAAACAGACCCAAAAGAGATAGAAAAAGCTATAAATCTAAAAAATCAATACGAGGAAGAGAGATGACAAACTACGACGAACTAAAAGATAAATATCTATCCAAACCAAAAAATAAAAAGTTGTACGATATAGAAATTTTAAAATTAAAAATAGATGAAACAATAGATGAATTAGCAAAAACAAAAAGTGCAAAGGAGAGAGAGACTCTTTTTATTAGGCTTGATAAGAGTGTATTGGATATAAAAGAGCATTGTTTTAATGGTACTTGTTGTAGAGTTTAACAAATTATAAAAACCAAAAAAAGGGGTGTTCATGAAGGTGTTTTTAAAAGTGTTGGTTGCTTTAATCGTAGCGACTATTTATGCGAATGCATGGAATATAGGCTCTTTGGCTACAGGTCAAACGACAAGTTATCAAAACTATGATGATGGGTATTATAAAGCTGGAATTGATAGAAATTTCACAAGAGAGGATAGCTCTTTTTA
>JACAEZ010000052.1 GCA_013388565.1 Campylobacterales bacterium
ATATAATGGAGTTAAGTTATCAAATAATTTTCTATTTTTACTCTCTTCAGATGGTAAATAGTTAATTGCCTCTATTTTAAGTAGAGCATAATATCTCTCTTGGTCTTTTGGAGGTCTAACTTGACCTGTTACAATATCCCCATTTCTAAGAGCAAATTTTCTAATTTGTGTTGTGGACACATAAGCATCATTTATACTATCTGCAAAATTAGAGTCTAACGCTCTTAAAAAGCCATATCCATCTTGTGTTATTTCTAAAATACCAGTAAAAAGTATAAAACCACCTTGACTTACTTGTGTTTTAAGTATTTCAAACATGACATCTTGTCGTTTCAACTCTTGCGGATTTTCTATGCCTAAATCATTTGCTAAATTTACAAGTTCATCTATAGGTTTTGTTCTCAAACCCTCTATAGTATATCCCTCTACTGGAATATGTGTTCTTGTCTTTTGCTTATTAGCATGTTGACTTGTTGTGTTTTGTTGGACATTAGTAAGATTGTTACTCATTGTTTCCTTCTTTGTTGTTATTGGAATTTTTATGTAAATACTGGCAGAAAATTTTGTAGCCTGTAATTAGTGTAGTTACTTTAAGGACATTTTGCCCTTTTATGTAAGTTAAAGAAATGCTTTAAAAAAACTGGTGGAATTTTATTAAAAAGAGCCTTTTTTGTCAATAAAATTGTTTAATTTTAAAATTATATTTTCTTACCATTTTCATCAAGCCATCTTTGAAGTATCAGCTTTGCAGAAATAGAATCTAGCTTTCCATCTTTTTTATGACGAAATACCCCTTTTGTCATCTCTTTAGCTTCAAAAGAGCTAAAACTTTCATCTTGAAAATAGATTTCTCCAGAAAAATTTAACAATTTTGAAAAATGTTCAACTCTTCTTCTCATCTCATCTTCACTACTTCCACCAACAGGCACACCAATAATTAATATCTCAATTCCATACTCATCTAACACTTTTTTAACATCACTTGATGCTTGTTCCCTATTTTTTCTAATAACTGCTTCTAGTGGCACAACAATAGATGAAGTTGGAGAATAAGCAATCCCAACTCTTTTTAATCCTATATCTAATGATAAAATTTTCATAACTCTCCTAAATAAAAACAACTAAGCCAAATATTATTAAATCTATTCTTTTACTACTATTAAGCAATTTTTATGTAAAATTCGCGAAAAATTTTAAAGGTAATATTATGGCATTAAATGTATATTATGATAAAGATTGCGATTTAAGTATCATTAAAAGTAAAAAAGTTGCAATGATTGGTTTTGGTTCTCAAGGTCATGCACATGCTGAAAATCTTAGAGATAGCGGTGTTGAAGTTGTTGTAGGTTTGAAAAAAAATGGCTCTTCATGGAAAAAAGCAGAAGCTAAAGGTTTTACAGTTTTAGAAGTAAGCGAAGCTGTAAAAGTGGCTGATGTTATCATGATACTTCTTCCAGATGAAACACAAGCTACAGTTTATGCAAACGAAATCGCTCCAAACTTAAAAGATGGTGCAACTATCGCATTTGGTCATGGATTTAATATCCATTATGGAAGAATAACTCCTGCTAAAAATATTAATGTCATGATGGTAGCTCCAAAAGCACCAGGGCATACTGTTAGAAGTGAATTTGTAAAAGGTGGTGGTATTCCAGATTTGATAGCTATTCATCAAGACCCAAGTGGCAACACAAAAGAGTTAGCACTATCTTATGCAAGTGCTGTTGGTGGTGGTAGAACAGGAATTATTGAGACAACATTCAAAGATGAGACTGAAACAGATTTATTTGGCGAACAAGCTGTACTTTGTGGCGGTGTTAGTGCATTAATCCAAGCTGGTTTTGAAACACTTGTAGAGGCTGGTTATCCAGAAGAGATGGCATATTTTGAGTGTCTTCATGAGATGAAATTAATTGTTGATTTGATTTTTGAAGGTGGAATTGCTGATATGAGATACTCTATATCAAACACTGCTGAATATGGTGATATGGTAAGTGGTCCTAGAGTAATCAACGAAGAGTCTAAAAAGGCTATGAGAGAGGTTTTAAAAGAGATTCAAAATGGTAAATTTGCAAAAGATTTCATTTTAGAAGGTCAAGCAGGTTATCCTCGAATGAATGCTGAAAGAAACAATCTTAAAGCTCATCCAATAGAGGTAACTGGTAGAAGACTAAGAGAGATGATGCCTTGGATAAAAGCAAATAAAATCGTAAATCAAGAAAAAAATTAACTCTCTATTTTCATGCCTTTTTGGCATGAAAACTCTTCAAAATCAATCAAAACTTCAACAAATTATATTAATTAGTTAAGATTATTATCACAACTGTTTTAATTAATTAATCTATTATAAGGATAATATAAATGAGTGGAATTGTAATAACTGTAACTTCTGGAAAAGGTGGTGTTGGCAAATCTACAACAACTGCAAATATAGCAGTTGGTCTAGCTAGTGCTGGTAATAAAGTTGTAGCAGTTGATTTTGATATTGGGCTTAGAAATCTTGATATGATTTTAGGGCTTGAAAATAGAATAGTATATGATGTTGTTGATGTCATGGAAGGGCATTGTAATTTATCACAAGCTTTGATAAATGATAAAAAGACAAAAAGCCTCTATTTTTTACCAGCATCTCAAACAAAAGATAAAAACATTTTAGATAAAGAGAAGGTGCGAAAATTAATCGAAGA
>JACAEZ010000071.1 GCA_013388565.1 Campylobacterales bacterium
GTGATAGGCACTATCGCAAATGTTGTAACTAACATAGGTGGCAGATGGTAAAATATCTGTACTATCATAGAGAGTGCTAGTAACCCAATCGACCACATTGCACCATGCTCTAAATAGATATATTTTGAGACGACATCTCTATCGACCATATAAATCGTTAATGACCTAACAGCCATAGCACCGACACCAAGCCCCAACATGATAATGACTATATTTTGAGTTACAGCAAATGCCCCCAAAATACCATCAAGTGAGAAAGACATATCTATAAGCTCTAAATAAATAAACGATATAAATCCACCTGTTAATTCCGCTGGTTTGCTTTCATGATGTGAAGTTTCGTCTTCGCCATTTTCGATAAAGCCTTTCAAAAACTCTATCAAATAAAAACAAATCATACCAATTAACATCGGCACTAAAATTTCCATTTTATTTACAGCTACCAACTCATCTCCCATGATAACCTCTGATGGAGCTAAATATGAGATACCAAGCATTAGTGATAAAATCAAAATCATTCTAATATCACCGATTTTTGAGAGTTTCACAGCAAATTTTTCTACCGAATGTATCCAATGAACATCTTTTTGAGTATCAAATATAAACTTTAAAAATAGCATAAGTAAAAACATACCACCAAATGACATAATAACATGATGAGAACTTTCGATAATTCTCTCATACTCATCTGGATTATTTACAGCTAGATTAAACGACTCTATAAAGCCCATTTCAGTAGATAGATAGACTATCAAAATAGAAAATATAAATCTAACCCCAAAAACAGCTATCAACATACCCCAAATCAAAAACCGTTTTCGCCAAACAACAGCCATAGTAGCTAAAATAGTAGCATTTACAACTGCATTATCAAAAGATAATGACAACTCCAAAACCGATAATACAGACCCTTGATAAACGGCAAAAAAACCACCATATAAAAATAAAATCACAGTAGCTACCGCCCAGACTCCGAAGAATCCGTAAAAGTAGCTAATTATTGGCTTTTGTTCGTTCATTTAATCTCTTTTTCTATTTCAGCGATATTTAGCCATGTTGAAACGATAGAGTCTGGATTTAGTGAGATTGATGTAATACCCTCTTTAACTAATAGTTCTGCAATTTCTGGATAATCTGATGGTGCTTGACCGCAAATACCGACATATTTACCAGCTTTTTTACAAGCCTCAATCGCCATTTTAAGCATTCTAACAACAGCTTCATTTCTCTCATCAAATATGTGAGCTACAAGTTCGCCATCTCTATCAACACCTAAAGTAAGTTGTGTTAAGTCGTTTGAACCGATACTAAATCCATCAAATACCTTTAAAAACTCATCAGCTAAGATAACATTTGATGGTAATTCACACATGACATATATTTCAAGTCCATTTTTGCCCTGCTCTAAACCACAGCTTTTGAGTATTTCGATAACCTCTTTACCCTCATTTGGAGTTCTAACAAATGGTAACATCAGTTTGATATTTGTAAGTCCATAATCATCTCTAACAGCTCTTAAAGCCTCGCACTCCCATTCGTAAGCAGGTCTATACGACTCACTATAGTATCTACTAGCACCTCTATAACCAATCATTGGGTTTTCTTCATGAGGCTCATATTCGCTACCACCGACCATTCTTTTATATTCATTTGATTTAAAGTCACTCATTCTAACAATAACAGGTTTTGGATAATAAGCAGCCGCTATCATACCAACACCCTCAATCACTTTTTTCACAAAGAAATCTTTTTCATTGTCGTATCCAGCCGTGATTTTTTTAATCATCTCACTATCAGCAACATCTTCTTTTTTGTTATATAAATCAACAAGTGCCAAAGGATGAGCTTTTATGTAGTTATTGATAATAAACTCCATTCTTGCAAGTCCTACTCCATGATTTGGAAGTTGTGCAAATTTGAAAGCTTTTGTAGGGTCACCTATATTCATATAAACTTTTGTTTTAATATCTGGCATTTCATCTGTGTTGATAACATCTACATTATACTCCAATGCACCATCATATACAAAACCATCTTCACCCTCTGCACATGATACAGTTACCATCATGCCATCTTCAAGTACTTCAGTCGAACCAACAGCTCCAACGATAGCAGGAACACCTATCTCTCTAGCAACAATTGCCGCATGACATGTTCTACCGCCTCTATTTGTGATAACAGCAGCCGCTTTTTTCATCGCTGGTTCCCAATCTGGGTCAGTGTTATCAGCAACTAAAACTTCACCCTCATTAAACTCATTTATTCTATTTAGTGACTCAATAATTCTAACTCTACCAACACCCACTTTACTACCAACAGCTCTACCAGTGATTAACACTTTTTTTGCCTCTTTTGGAGCTTTTATTGTGTATGTCTCTATTGTTGAGAGAGATTTTTTTTGACTTTGAACAGTCTCTGGTCTAGCTTGAACGATAAAAATATCACCACTGATACCATCTTTCGCCCACTCCATATCCATCGGTCTATAAACTCCCGCCTCTTCACAGTAATGCTCTTCAATAATCATAGCATATCTAGCTAATTCAGCCACTTCACTATCAGTCAATGAAAATGAGTTAAACTCTTCTTGTGTTGTTGGGATATTGTGTGTTGGCTCTTCGCTACCTTTTGGAGCATAAACCATTTTTACATGTTTATGACCTAATTGTCTTTTGATAATCCCCTCTTTATTTTGAGCTAATGCTGGTTTGAAAACATAAAACTCATCAGGATTTACAGTACCACCAACTACATTTTCGCCAAGCCCCCAGCTTGATGTGATAAATACAACATCTTTAAAACCACTCTCTGTATCGATAGAAAACATTACCCCACTTGAAGCTTTATCACTTCTAACCATCTTTTGGACACCAACAGAAAGTGCCACTTGAAAATGGTCAAATCCCCTTGATTGTCTATAACTGATAGCTCTATCAGTAAATAGTGATGCAAAACATGATTTTACATAGTGGATTAGTTCAGATTTACCTTGTACATTTAAGTATGTATCTTGTTGCCCAGCAAATGAAGCATCTGGTAAATCTTCAGCAGTAGCAGAACTTCTAACAGCCACATCAGCCTCATCCATTTTATACTCACTACTTAGCATGGCATAAGCATTTAATATCTCATGTTTAAGCTCTTCTGGAATAGGAGTTCCAAAAATTAAATCTCTAATTAATTTTGACCTAGTTTTTAAAACATCTAAATCTGTTACATCAACATCTTTTAACAACTCTTTTATAGCACCTCTTAAGTTTGCACTATCTAAAATATGCCAATAAGCCTCCGCCGTAATCGCAAAACCGTTTGGAACTTTTATACCTTTATGGATTAATGTTTGATACATCTCACCAATACTTGCATTTTTACCACCGACTAACGGCACATCTGTATTTCTTAACTCGTTAAAAAATTTAATCCACTTCACGATAACTCCCCCTTAAAAAAAAATTTTGAAATTTTACTATAAAATTTGTATAAATAACTTATATTAGCTCTTGTTATATATATTTTTGTAATCTATAAATAAAGTGCTATTTCATCACTTAAAAGAAAATTTTTGTTATAAATTTTTCCATCTTTTATATATATCAAATCTTCATGAAGTAGGTTGTTTATATTTGTTTGATTTATTAAATTAATATCAATGCCTACAGTAGAGCGAAGTCCTAAAAATATCTGTTCAAATCTTTTATCATTTTCCAAAAGGTGTTCTGTAGTTTTAGAAAATGGATTTTTTATATAATCATCTAAATTTGAATTATTAAAATATCTGTTTTCTAAATCAAATTCAACAGCACCACATCCGCATCCAATGTAAGGTTTATACTCCCAATATCCTAAATTATGTTTTGAAATTTTTTTGCCAAAATTTGAAATTTCATAGTGTTCAAAGCCATTTTTTATAAGTAGTTGATATATCTCATTTATATCAAATTCATGCTCTTTTTTAACATTTGTTGAATTAAAAAATTTTGTATTTTCTTCTATTGTAAGTGAATATAGACTCAAATGGTCTATATCTAAATCTAAAAATTGTTCACATTCATGATATAAAAAATCTTTATTATCAAATATTGTAGAAAAGATCAAATCACAACTGATATTTTCAAATCCTACTTTTTTTGCACTATTTATTGCATTTAACACATCTTTTTTTGTATGGTTTCTACCAAGTAGCAGTAACTTTTCATTATTAAAGCTTTGCACTCCAAAACTTACTCTATTTACTCCTAATTTTTTAATATTTTCAAGCCAATTTAAATTTGCTGAATTTGGATTTGCTTCTATAGTTATCTCTATATCTTTAGAAAAATAATCTTTTAATATTTCAAAACTCTCTTCATAAAAGTTTGCTTCAAGTGTAGATGGAGTGCCTCCACCTATGTATAGTGTTTCTATGCTTTCATGAAGGTTTTTTAACTTATATTTAATTTCTAAATTTAATGAATTAATATAATTTCTTTTAGTTTCGTATCTGTTTGTATATGATACAAATGAACAATAGTTACATTTACTATCGCAAAATGGTATATGTATGTAGAAAAGCACTATTTATCCTTTTTTAAATAGATTTGAGTTAGAATTCTAACAAATTTTTTAAAAAGATTAAGTTATGGGTGATATAGTAAGAGGGCAAAAAAGGTATAGACCGAATGTATCGGCTATAATTTTGTCGCCTAAATATCCAGATGTTTGTGAAGTGTTCATTGCAGCAAGAAGTGATTTTAAAGATGCTTGGCAATTTCCACAAGGTGGTATTGATGATGGTGAAACTCCAAAAGAGGCTCTTTTTAGAGAGCTAAAAGAGGAGATTGGTACAAATGATATTGAAATAGTGTCGCAATATCCTTCATGGGTTAGTTATGATTTCCCAGAGGTGATTGCTAAAAAAATGTACCCTTATGATGGGCAAATACAAAAATATTTTTTGGTTAAACTTAAAAGAGATAGTAAGATAAACTTGGATACAAAAAATCCAGAATTTTCTACTTTTAAATTTGTACCGTATGATGAAATTTTTAATTATGTTACATATTTTAAAAGACCTGTTTATAAAAAAGTTTTAAATTACTTTAAAAAAGAAGGATATTTATAATGCTTATTGTTCAAAAATATGGTGGAACGAGTGTTGGGACATTAGAAAGAATAGCAAATGTAGCTCAAAGGGTTATTGAGACTAAAAATGATGGTAATAAAGTAATTGTTGTTGTATCTGCTATGAGTGGTGAAACAAATAAATTGGTAGATTTTGCACACCATTTTAGTAAAACTCCTGCTACTAGAGATATGGATATATTGCTTAGTTCTGGAGAGAGAGTTACTGCTGCATTGCTTTCTATTGCTTTACAAGAAAAAGGGTATAAGGCTGTTGCTTTAACTGGAAGACAAGCTGGAATAATAACAGACAACTCTTTTACAAAAGCTAGGATTGATAGAATAGATACAAGTTATATGCAAAAGTTAGTTGATGATGATTGTATTGTTGTAGTTGCTGGTTTTCAAGGTATTACAGAAGATGGTTCTGTAACTACTCTTGGAAGAGGTGGCAGTGATTTGACTGCTGTTGCAATTGCTGGAGCTATTGAGGCTGAACTTTGTGAAATTTTTACAGATGTTGATGGAGTTTATACAACAGACCCAAGAATAGAACCTAAAGCTAAAAAGCTTGATATGGTTAGTTATGATGAGATGTTGGAGTTAGCATCACTTGGTGCAAAAGTTTTACAAAATCGTTCGGTTGAACTTGCTAAAAAGTTAAATGTAAATTTAGTTACAAGAAATTCTTTTAATAATAATCAAGGAACTTTAATAACAAAGGAAGAGAATATTATGGAAAAACCAATAGTTAGTGGTATAGCATTAGATAAAAATCAAGCTAGAGTTAGTGTTATAAATGTAGATGACAAACCAGGAATTGCAGCTAATATTTTTAGAAAATTGGCTGAAGAGAATATAAATGTTGATATGATAGTCCAAACAGTAGGTCATGATGGTAAAACTGATATAGATTTTACAGTTCCTGAAAGTGAACTTGAGAGAACTAAAATAGTTATGGGAAAACTTAGTGATAGTTACAAAAATGTAGAGTATGATGCTTCTATTGCTAAAGTTTCTATAGTTGGTGTTGGCATGAAATCACATAGTGGTGTAGCTAGTAAAGCATTTGATACAATGGCAAAAGAGAATATTAATATTGTCATGATAAGTACAAGTGAGATAAAAATATCTATGGTAATTGATAGTAAATATAGTGAACTTGCTGTTAGAACACTTCATGAAGCTTATGAATTAGATAAATAAACATTAAAAGCTAAATGATATAATGAAACAATTTTTAAAGTGGACTATTGATACGATTAGAAATGATGAAGGTATTAGTAATTGGGTTGAAGAGAGGAAGTATGAATGGCTTCCTCTTGTTTCAAATCTTATAAATAATCTATTAATGGGTCAATCAATAATTGTTATAACTGATCATGATAGAAAATGGTTTGGACAATATGTACTCTATTCAATTAATAAACCAGAAAAAAATAGACCACTTCTCCCTTTTTACTCTATAGAATCTATATTTCCTCATTTAGATAAAGTTAAAAATGAAGATGAGATACAACAATTAAATGATTTGCTTTCACTCTCTTTTACAAATGGGTATTTAATTTGGTATATAGGAAAAGGCAATACAAATAGAGCATATATTGCAAAGAGTAGAAATGATAGTTTTTTATGGATAATGGATGAAGATTTACAAAATAGTTTTCATTTTTCCTCTGTTGATGATTTGTTGGATATTAGATTAATCCAATTGTTTAGGCTTTTTGATAAAAGTATTAATGCTGCTATGTTTAATGAAATTGATGTAAATCAGTAATATTTAAAAATGATATTAGATGACAAAAATAGAGTTTTCATATCAACAGATATAGATAAATGTATTGAACATTTAAAACAACTCTCTTTTAATAGATTTGTTGTCTTTAGAAGGGAAGATTTTTTAATAGATGATGCAAAAGATGTTGTAAAAGAGGCATATATTACATCTGATGATTTAAAATATATTATTTTAGCTGCAAATAAATTTAATGTATATGCCCAAAACTCTCTTTTAAAAGTACTTGAAGAACCTCCAAAAAATGTGGTATTTATCATAATAACAAAATCAAAATCCACACTTCTACCTACAATCAAATCAAGAACTCAAATAGAAGTTTTTGAAAAAGAGAAGATTGATTATTCAATAGATTTTGATTTAAAAAGATTAGATTTAAAAAATGTGTATGAAATATTGCAAAGATACCAACATTTGACAAAAGAAGATGCAAAAGAGTTAGTTCAAAAAATTTTTTTAAATATAACAACTTTAAATCTAAAATTAACAGAAAAAGAGTTAGATATGTTTTCAAAATCTATAAGATTGCTTGAACTCAATTCAAAACCTATAAATATTATTACTCAAATTTTACTTACACTAGCTATTCGTAAATAAAAATCATAGGAGATACTTTTCATGAACTATTTTTCAATCTTCGGAAATCCAATCAATCACTCCAAATCACCGCAAATGCACAATATGGCATTTAAAAAATTTGGATATAAAGGTGTATATTCAAGATATTTACTAAATGATGGCTCTTTATTTAGAGAGAAGTTTTTAAATTTTGGCTTAAGCGGAGCTAATATTACAGTTCCATTTAAAGAAGATGCTTTTAATCAATGTGATGAAGTTATAGGCATTGCAAAAAAATTAGAAGCTGTTAATACTGTAACTGAAAAAAATGGAAAGTTAATTGGATACAATACAGATGCACCTGGTTTTTTTGAGATGATAAAAAGTAGAGATGATATTCAAAATATTGCTATAGTTGGTGCTGGTGGAACTGCAAAAGCAATTTCTATCTACTTAAGAGATTTAGGATACAATATTTGTATCATTAATAGAAGTTTAAATAGAAAAGAGTATTATATTAAGAACAATATACCTTTTTTTACACTAGATGATATAAATATTTTTGATTTTGATTTAATTATAAATAGTACAAGTGCTGGTTTAATTGACAATTTATTACCAATAAATATAGATTTATTGAAAAAAATATCAAGAAATTCAAAAATATTTATTGATGTTATTTATGGCAAACAGACACCATTTTTACAATTTGCAAAAGAAAATAGTATAGATTATAAAGATGGTTTTGAAATGTTACTAAATCAAGGTGTAATAGCATTTGATTATTTTACAAATCATCAATTTGATTTAAAAGATATAAAAAGGTATATGGCTTATGGCTTGACATTATAATAGTTTAAAGGAGAGTAATATATGTCTCAAATAAATGAAAGAAGTACATTAGCATTAAACAATAAAGTGGAAATTTTATGTTTTAGACTAAATAATGATACAATTTTTTCTATAAATGTTTTTAAAATAAGAGAGGTTGTAAAATCTAAAGCATTGACAAAACTACCTTATGAAAACTCTATCTTAAAAGGTTTATTAACCATTAGAGGTGAAACAATACCTGTATTAAATATCAGCAGTTGGCTATTAAAATATTTAAATGATATAGATGAGTTAGATGGTCAAATTGTTATATGTGAATTTAACGATATTATTTTAGGTATTCATGTAAATAGAGTAGATTATATTTTAAGAAGAGATTGGTCTGAAGTTTATTCATCATCTTTTAGTGATTTTGGTAATAAAATCACAAGTTATACAAAGTCTGATAACGGTGATATTGTATATATAATAGATGTAGAACAGATGATGTATGATATGTTTCCAAATTTGGCAATATCTGAAAACAATACAAAAACTATTAAACATGTAAAAATTAACTTACATGATAAGTTATTACTACTTGCTGAAGATTCTAATATCGCAAGAAAAGCCATATGCAATGTGTTAGATAAATGTAATTTACACTATAAAGCTTTTGAAAATGGAAAAAAATTATTAGAGTTTATTGCAAAAACTGATATATCAAAAATAGCAGCAATTATTACAGACCTTGAGATGCCAGAAGTTTCTGGTTTTACTGTTATCAAAGAGATTAAAGAAGATAGTTCAACAAAGCATATACCAATTATTGTATATTCATCATTAACAGGTGATTCAAATAAATCAATAATAAAAGATTTAAAAGCTTTAGCATTTGTTTCAAAAACAAATCCAACAGAAGTAATTGATATTTTGCAGACTATTGTTTAAGTTGTTTTAAAATTTTTCTTTCAAATATAAATGAACAAATAAACATTGATATATATCCAACTCCAAGTGATAAAATTATATTTATATCATTAAGGTTTATCTGTTTTAAAATAAAATATGTGGTCATGAAAATAGTCAAACCTATTAATCTTACAATAAGTGATTTCAAAAATTGATTTGATGATTTTAGTATCAATATTTGAAAATTGTTCAAAAATAAAAATATTAAAAAAACAGATAGAAGTTGTATCTTTTCTATACTATTTATATATTTTTCACCAAATAGATTAATTATTATATTTTCACCAAAAATATAAATTATAATCAAAAGCAAACTCCATGAGATAACACCAAATATAAAAAAATTTCTTCTAATAGACAAAATTTTATCTATATTTTTATCTATTGTTAATTTAGTCAACTCTGGCAAAACATATCTAAACATAGGAAAAATAAATATAGTTAAATAAAAAAATAGAACCAATTTAATAACAACTTGAAAATCTGCCAACTCTTCTAAACTAAAATCATTAATATAAAAAATAACTGCCAAATATATTGTAACTATTCCAAAAATAAACTCTAATGTTGAAAAAAATGTATTTTTTACAAACTGTTTAATCTCATTTGAAAATAGTATCTTTTGAAATGGTGGCTCTTTAAAGTGTCGTTTTTTTATATAAGCAAATATAGACAAAGAAAGAAATGATAATATTGTAGAAATTATTAATACATTGAAATAATTAATATCAAAAATAGATAAAACAATCAAAAACCATATAATAAAAAAGATAGGTTCTAAAAAAACTACACTATTTATAGCATTAAACAGCTTATACATAGCAAGTTCATTATTAAAATAAACAGATAAAGACATAACTATTATTAATAAAACAAGATATTCATACTCTATATTTATATTCAAATAATGCTTTATATAAGGTATGACAATACTCCATGAAAGTAGTGCTAAAAATATTAATGAAAACCTTAATATATTTAAAATATCTTTATCATCTTTTAGTTGCTGATAACTAACAATCATAGAACTTCTAAAACCAACAACCAAAAACAGTATAAACGAAAAAATATCAATAATTGTAAAATATATTGCTAAATCATCTTTTTCTACTCTGTTTGCTACTATTGATTTATAAATTAGATTTAAAATTACATTTAAAAATGTTACAGGTAAACTTTTTATGTATTCAACTAACATTTAAAAAGAGATTAATTAATAGGCAAAATAATTGTAAATTTTGCTCCATTATCAATATTTTTTGCTCCTATTTTTCCATTAAAGTTATCTTCAATAATTAATTTAGATATATAAAGACCTATTCCAGAACCACCATGAAGAGTTTTTGTAGTAAAATTTACATCAAATATTTTAGTTAATAACTCCTCTTTTATACCACCACCATTATCACAAATAGAGATTGATACAATGTTTTTAGCTTCATCAAATATAGAACTTATTTTTATAAAACCATTATTTATGCAATTTAGCTCTATTTGGTCAATAGCATTTGAGATAATATTTAAAAAAACATGTTTTAAATCATTTTCATAACCATTTATATATAAATTATCATCAATATCAACAATAAAATCAATCGAATATATTTTAAGCTTTGATTGTAGCAATTCATAACAAGTTGTAAATATATGTTTTAAATTAAATAGATATTTTTCTCTATTTGGTCTAAAAAATGACCTAAAATTGTCCATAGTTTTTAATAAATGATTAATATTCTTTTTAATATTTTCATTAAAATCTTCAACCTCTTTAAAACAACAATCATAATCTCCTATTTGTAAACATAAAGATTCTACAAGCAAACTTATAATATTTATAGATTGTTTCCACTCATGAGCTATAACATCTATCATATCACCAACAGCTGCTTTTTTTGTTTGTTGAATTAACATTTTTTGTTGATCATTTCTCTTTTTTATCTCATCTTCTATTTTTTGTTCCAAGTTTAAATTTATATATTTCAACTCTTTTGTCACATGAGATAGATTTAAAAACAGTTCACATTTAATAATTATCTCTTCTGTTGAAAATGGTTTTGAGATAAACTCATCAGCACCATTTTTAAGTAAATTTGCAACTAAATCTTTATCAGCAGTTCCAGATATTACAATAATTGGTAAATTTTCTAATGCTTTATTTTGTTTGATTTTGTAAATAATCTTTTGACCAGATATTATTGGCATTTCCAAATCTAAAATCAATAAATCTATTTTTTGAGACTCTAATGTATCTAATACCGCTTTCCCATTTCCAGCAATATGCACAACATAATCTCTATTTTTAAATATATTTGCAAGTTTTTTTTGAATAAATAGAGAATCGTCACCAATTAAAATAGAAAATTTATGATTATTTTCAAACTTTTCAATCAATTTTACTATTTGAGAAATTATGAATTCGATAGGGTTCTCTTTTGAAAAATAGTCCAAAATATTTTTATTAAAAAGCTCTTCTCTTCTCATGAAGTCTTTATCACTTGTCAAAACAATCACTTTTGTTTTTTTATGGTTTATCTCAACTAATAGTTCATCACCATCACCATCAGGTAAAAACAAATCAAGTAATAAAAAATCTATATTTTCATTTGATAAAACAACTCTTGCTTCATCTAAACTCAAAGCTTGAAATACATTAAATTTATCTCCATGAGAAGCTTTTAACAATTTTGCTATAGTTTTATTAATAAATTCCGAATCCTCAACTATTAAAATTGATTTTTTTGTATCCAAATGAGACACCTTTATTGCATAAATAATATCGTTAATTTAACATTTATTTAATTATTTTAAGATAAAGGTTGTTCTACTTTTTGACTTTTTTTCAGGCTCTCTTTATGCTCTTTATATTTGACTCTAGCAATCTTACACTCATCTTCTAAGCTAAACCAATCATCTTGCACCTCTTTTTTAGAGCTACTTGAAAATGCAATATTTTCTTCTTGCCAAAGTGCCTCATTTGGTTTTGGGCAGTTTCGCACACATTCACCGCAATATATACAAAGATACGGGTTGTAATTATATTTTTTACTGCCGTCCATATTTTGCAAAAACAAAATAGCACCTGGAGGACACACTTTTTCACAAACATCACACCAAATACAATCACTATCACTATGATTTATAAGACCTCTATAATTTTTAGAGATTTTCATCTGTTCATTTGGAAAATCAATAGTTGCACTTTTTTTAAAAAGATTGCAAAATGAATTTATCATGCCTTGTATCATCTCACACCTACTTTGCCGTACAAGATAAACAAGGGTCAAATGATGCGATTATCGCAGGTACATTTGCATACTCTTGATTTTTTAACATATCTATCATGCTAGGAATGTTTGTAAATGTCGGTGTTTTTATCCTAACTCTATCAAGATTTGGTTTTTTTGAACCCTTGATATAATAAAATAACTCACCTCTAGGTGCTTCAAGTCGCACAATCGCCTCACCATCTGGATTGCCTTTTACTTTTGTTTGAATATCACCTTCTGGAAGATTGTTTATGACTGCTCTAATAAGTCTAATAGATTCAAATATCTCATCAAGTCGAACCATATTTCTACCATACACATCGCCACCATCACTTGTGATAATATTAAAATCAAGCTCACTATAAGGCAAAAAATCAAACTCACTTCTTACATCAATCTTTAACCCACAAGCTCTAATCAATGGACCAGCAAGGCTTTGCTCCAATGCTCTATCAGCACTTATAGCCCCAACACCTTTATATTTTAGCGATAAAGACCAGTTGTTTAAAAACAACTCTTTTATTTCAGTTGTGAAATTTTCAAAAATTTTGAGATACTTTTCAAATGTTGAGTTTAAATCATTATCAAAATCTCTATTTACCCCACCGATACAGACATAATCAAAATGAACTCTATTTCCTGTGAGTATCTCTTGAAGCTCCATGACATGCTCTCTATCCCTAAGTATTCGCATAAAAAGTGCCTCATATCCAGCATTTTCAGCAGTGTGGGCAAGGCATAACATATGTGAATGAATTCTATCAAGTTCAAGAGCTAAAATTCGCAAATATTTTGCCTTTTTTGGCACTTCCAAATTTAGTAATTTTTCTATCGCTAAAGTAGATGTTGTGGCATGAGTGATTGAACAAAGCCCACAAACACGAGAAACAACAAATGGAATTTGTTTAAACTTAAACTTTGTTTCACAAGCTTTCTCTATCCCTCTATGCACATATCCAACATCAGCCGTAACCTCTACAACCCTCTCATTTTTTGTAGTTAGCTTAAACGAAACAGGCTCAAGCAGTGCGACATGTTGCGACCCTAACGGTACATTTAATACTTTTGTCATGATATTTTCCTAAGTGGCATTTTTATTGAGTCATCTTCTAAAAAAAATCCTCTATTTACACCTTTGATATTGACTCCAAACATATCGACAACCTCTGCTTCAGCTATCCAAGCTGGAGTTACTATTGATACAACAGACGGAATCTCATCTTCATAATCAAATAGACAAAAATAGACAATAGTTGAATTTTTTTCACTATAATCATAAAAAATCCATTGAATTTCCATCTTATCACCCAAATCAACACCATTTACTGTCATGAAACCGTGTCTCTTATAATCATAAAATTTTGCAAGTTCGTTTAAAATGTTATCTTTTTGTAGTTCTATCTTAACCATCTTTTCTCTTTTCTTCTAAAATATCTAAAGCTTTTGCTATTCCTTCTATTATCTGTTCTGGTTTTGGGGCACATCCAGCGATATAAACATCAACAGGAATGACTCTATCAAGACCATCACAAACATTATACATACCTCTAAAAACTCCACCGCTATTTGTACAAGCTCCGATAGAAACTACAACTTTTGGTTCAGGCATTTGATTGTAAAGCTCCAACAATCTATCTTTTGCCCGATTTGTCACAGCTCCAGTTACAAGCATTATGTCTGATTGTTTTGGGTTTCCTTTATTTATAATTCCAAATCTCTCAACATCATATTTTGGTGATAAAAGTGCCAGTATCTCTATATCACACCCATTGCAACTACCACTATTATAGTGCAAAATCCAAGGCGATTTTTTTCTAAAATTTTTA
>JACAEZ010000082.1 GCA_013388565.1 Campylobacterales bacterium
AGCTTGATATTTCAAAAATTCAAAAATATACAAGTGCGGCAGTGGCTGGGCTTGATGGAGTTAGCCAAAGTGAGCTTGAAGTTGATGCGAAAATTCAGTTTCGAGACAAAATTACAACAGAAGAAATTCAGCAAACTTTAATAAAAACAGCGGTTGAAAAGATTGATGTAGATGCACCAAATTGGACTTTTGTTGCAAGTAGGCTTTTTTTATATGATTTGTATCACAAAGTTACACATTTTACAGGTTATGACCATTTGAAAAACTACTTTGAGAGATGTGAAAAAAATGGTCGAATTGTGCTTGGGCTTAAAGAAAAGTATGATTTAGATGATTTAAATAGCTATATTGTTCATGATAGAGATTTGCAATTTAACTATTTGGGTATTAAAACACTTTATGATAGATATTTATTGAAAGATAAAAACAACAATCCAATAGAGTTGCCTCAACAGATGTTCATGGCAATCGCTATGTTTTTGGCACAAAATGAGACAGATAGACAAAATTGGGCTAAAAAGTTTTATGATTTAATCTCAAAATTTGAGGTGATGGTAGCGACTCCAACTCTTTCAAATGCTAGAACTCCTAGACATCAACTTAGTTCATGTTATATTGGCTCAACACCTGATAATATCGAAGGTATTTTTGATGGCTATAAAGAGATGAGTTTATTGTCTAAATATGGCGGTGGTATTGGTTGGGATTGGTCGAAAGTTAGAGCTTTGGGAAGTTTTATCGATAGTCATAAAAATGCAGCTGGTGGGGTTATTCCATTTTTAAAAATCACAAATGATATAGCTGTAGCTGTTGACCAACTTGGTACTAGAAAAGGGGCGATTGCGGTTTATTTGGAGCCGTGGCATTTGGATATTAGAGAGTTTTTAGATTTGCGAAAAAATAGCGGTGAAGAGAGAAGAAGAACTCATGATTTGTTTCCAGCACTTTGGATAAATGATTTATTCATGAAACGAGTGGTTGAAGATGGTATTTGGACACTTTTTGACCCTTTTGAAGTGAGTGATTTGACAGAAGTTTATGGAGACGAGTTTGAAAAAAGATACTTAGAGTATGAACAAAACGACTCAATTACAAAAGAGACGATAAAAGCAAAAGATTTGTGGAAAAAAATCTTAGTTAGCTATTTTGAAACTGGAAGTCCGTTTTTGTGCTTTAAAGATAGTGCAAATAGAGCAAATCCAAATGGGCATAAAGGGATTATTAGAAGTAGTAACCTTTGTACAGAGATTTTTCAAAACACAGAGCCAAATAGCTACAAAATAAGAGTTGAGTTCAGTGATGGAAGTGTCTCTTTATTTGATGAAGATGATGATGTAAAAGTTGATATTGGTGTGACTAAAAAAGCAAACAAAATATCAGCACTTGATATCATTGATGGTAAAAAAGTTTTTATTGTAGAAAAAGAGAAAATCGATGGCATGAGTGCTGTTTGTAATTTGGCTTCTATAAATTTATCTAAAATAAACACAAAAGAGGATATTGAACGAGTCGTGCCGATTGCAATTAGAATGCTTGATAATGTGATTGATTTGAATTTTTATCCGCTAAAAAAGGTAAAAACAACAAATCTTAAAACTAGAGCTATCGGACTTGGTGTGATGGGTGAAGCTCAAATGTTGGCTGAAAATGGGATATATTGGGGAAGTGAAGAGCATTTTACAAAAATAGATGAGGTGCTAGAGTGCATTAGTTATAATGCGATAAAATCTTCAAGTGATTTAGCATTAGAAAAAGGGAGTTATGAACAGTTTGCGAATTCAAATTGGGCTAAGGGTATTATGCCAATTGATGTTGCAAATCATGAGAGCTTAAAACTAGTCAATAGAGGGCTTTTTGGATATATCTATGATTGGCAAAGCTTAAAAGAGAAAGTTCAAAAAGATGGTATGCGAAACGGCTATTTGATGGCGATAGCTCCTACTAGTTCGATTTCTATCTTAACAGGTACGACTCAAACAATAGAGCCAATTTATAAAAGAAAGTGGTTGGAGCAAAATTTAAGCGGTCAAATTCCTGTGACAGCTCCAAACCTTAATCCAAACACATGGAGTTATTACACTCCTGCTTATGATTTAGACCAAAAAGTGCTAATAAAAGCAGCAGCGATTAGACAAAAATGGATTGACCAAGGGCAAAGTGTAAATATTTTTATAACATTAGATAAAGCAAGTGGTAAATATCTTCATGAAATATACTCATTAGCTTGGAAATTGGGACTAAAATCAACATATTATTTAAGAAGTCAATCGCCTGAAATGAAAGAGCCAACAATGGGTAGAAGTGTTGAATGCGAAGGTTGTCAATAAGGAGTTTTCATGAATAAAACTAGAGTCGATGATATGCTAATTGAGATGATTTCACCGAAGATAAAAGAGATTGAAGAAAAATTTAGTAAAAATCAACCTTTAACACAAGAGGATATTAACACTCTACTTTTAAAAAATCAATATAATCATATAAACCATTTAGATGATAAGCTAAATGAGGTCGTAGAAAACAATACGAAGTTAAAATTTGAATTTGAAAAACGATTTGGAGAGATGGAGATAAAATTTGAGAAAAGATTTGGTGAACTTGAAGGTAAGTTTTCAAACCTAGAGACAAAATTTGCAAATCTTGAAACAAAGTTTGAACAATTTCAAGTAAAAATGCAACAAACAATAATAACTACGATGAAGTGGTACATTGGCGGTGCTGGAATTGTTTTGGTTTTGATGAAAGCATTGGATATATTTGTAAAATAAATTAAAAAAAGGATACTTTCATAACAAAAATTATGATAAATACAGATGATAATTTGGCAAACTCCTTTCATGAAGTGGCAAATCACCTAGGAATAAAGAAAAATGAACTTTTTGAAAGAGCATTTAAATACTACTTAGATTTAGTAAATCTATCTGTTGCAAAAGAGAGACTTAAAGAGTTTAAAAGTGGTAAAGCTGAAATAATATCTTTTGATGAACTTGAAAAGAGAGTTAGTGAAAGCTGAGTATCACTCACATGTGAAAGATGATTTACTTCGTTTAGAACCTATTTTAAGAAGTCATATTATCCTCGTGCTGAAAACTGGATTTTACAATATTTCAAACTGTATTGAAAAGTGTGCCAATATTTACAGCTTTAAAACAGAAAGCGGTGTTGAAATTTTATATCACAAAAATAAGAACTATATTTTAGTTTTATCTATAAACAAAATAAATTAAAAAAAGGGGAATTTAGTGAGAGCATTAATTAGTGTAAGCGATAAAAGCGGTGTTGTTGAATTTGCTAAAGAGTTGGTTAGTTTAGGTTATGAGATTGTTTCAACTGGTGGAACACTCAAAACATTAACTCAAAATGAGATAACAGCGATTGATATAAGTGAAGTTACAAAATTTCCAGAGATGTTTGACGGAAGAGTTAAGACATTAAATCCATTGGTTCATGGTGGTATTTTGCATAGACGAGACAATAGTGAAGATGTCAAAATAGCTTCTGAATATGGTATCAAAGGTATTGATTTAGTTTGTGTAAATTTATATCCATTCAAAGAGACGATAAACAAAACGGACAATTTTGATGAGATAATCGAAAATATCGACATTGGCGGTCCTGCGATGGTTAGAAGTGCTGCTAAAAATTTTAAAGATGTGATAATTGTTACAAATGTGAATGATTATTCAAATGTAATAGAGGCTTTAAAAAACAATCAAAATACAATTGAATTTAGACAAGCTCTCATGATAAAAGCTTTTGAACACACAGCATCGTATGATAGCATGATAGCAAACTACATGAACAAGCGATTTAATGGTGGTTTTGGTGAGTATCAATTTATATCTGGTAAAAAGGTGTTTGATACAAGATATGGTGAAAACCCCCATCAAAAAGGGGCTTTATATCAATTTGAAAACTTTTTTGAAGAGAGTTTTAAAACTATCAAAGGTGAAGCTAGTTTCAATAACCTAACAGATATAAACTCTGCTGTAAAAATCGTATCATCTTTTGGAACAAATCCAGCCGTTTGTATCGTAAAACATGGAAATCCTTGCGGTTTTGCGATAAAAGATAATCTGCTTGAAAGTTATATCACTGCTTTAAAATGCGACCCACTATCTGCTTATGGCGGTGTTGTTGCGATAAATGGGGTTGTAGATAAAAGTTTAGCTGAAGAGATAAATAAAATTTTTATAGAGGTAATCGTTTGTGGCTCTATAACAGATGAGGCAATAGCAGTGTTTGAGAGTAAAAAAAGGATAAAAATATTTACTCAAAATAGCCAATATCTGAAAATTGCAAATGACTCTCATGACTTTAAACATATCGAAGGTGGTTTTGTCTATCAAAATAGCGATTTTGTAAGCGATGATGAGGTGAAAAATGCAAAAGTTATGGGTGAATATCAAGCAAACGAACCACAACTTAAAGATTTAGAAATTGCTTATAAAATAGCCTCTCTTACAAAATCAAACTGTGTAGCTTATGTAAAAGATGGTGCATTGGTCGCTATTGGCATGGGAATGACTAGTAGAGTTGATGCTTCTCAATGTGCATTGAAAAAAGCAAAAGAGCAAAATATCGATGTAACAGGAGCGGTTTTAGCTAGTGAGGCATTTTTTCCATTTAGAGATAGCATAGATGCCGCAGCAACAGCTGGAGTTAGTGCGATTATTGAACCCGGTGGAAGTATAAGAGATGATGATATAATAATTGCAGCTAATGAGTACAAAATACCTCTATACTTTACAGGTATTAGACACTTTTTACATTAAAATAAACAACATGAACGAACAAACGATAAGATTTTCAATCTCTTTACCAAAAGAGCTTCTTGATGAACTTGATAGCAGGTTTATAAATCAAGGGTACAGTTCAAGAAGTGAGTTTGTGAGAGATTTGATACGAGAAAAGATGGTAGAAGATAAATGGGATGAAAATAGTGATGATGTTAGCGGTGTTTTGACTATCGTTTATGACCATCATCAACGAGAACTTACACAAAAACTTATAGATATTCAACATGATTGTGATGTAAATATATTATGTAATACTCATATTCATATCGACCACCACAACTGCCTTGAAGTCATCATGATGAAAGGGAATGCTATAAAAATAGAGAAGCTTAGTTGTGAAATTGGTGGCTTAAAAGGTGTAAAGTTTTCAAAACTTACAAAAGCTAGTGGCTTTAAATAAAAGTGTAAAAGGTATTTCTCATGAAGATAGTTCAAAAAATTTGTTTAGCTATATTTGCAAATACGATGTTATCTGCTGATTTAAATGTTGTTGTTTCAATAATCCCTCAAAAAAGTTTTGTTGAAGAGATAGGAAAAGAGCATGTAAAAGTTATCTCCATGACACAAGCTGGTTCAAACCCTCATACTTACGAGCCAAAACCATCTCAAATGAAAGAGTTAACACATGCGAATATCTACTTTTCAATCGGTGTAGAGTTTGAAGAGGCTTGGCTTGATAAGTTTGCTTCACAAAATAAAAAACTAAAAATAGTTGATAGTTCAAAAGGTGTAGAAAAGATAGAGATGATAGAACATCATCATGAAAAACATCATGAACACAATCACCATGAACATGAAGGAAAAGACCCACATATTTGGCTTTCACCGTCTATAATTAAAATAATTTCAAAAAATATATATGATACATTAGTTGAAAATGACCCGCAAAACATGGGTGATTATGAAAAAAACTATAATCTATTTTTGAAAAAATTGGAAGATACAGATGTAAAAATAAAACAAACTTTCTCTAAGTTGCCTAAAAATTCAAAATTTATGGTATTTCACCCTTCATGGGGATACTTTGCAAAAGAGTACAATTTAATACAAGTTCCAATAGAAGTAGAGGGTAAAAATCCAAAACCACAACAGCTTCAAAATATTATCAAAGAGGCAAAAAAAGAGAATATAAAAGCAATTATCACTCAACCTGAATTTTCTCAAAAATCGGCTCAAACTATTGCAAATGAATTAAAAATAAATGTAGTTTCAATATCTCCACTACCATCAAATTGGAGTGAAACTCTATTAGAGATGGCAAAAACTATTGCTGATGAAAAATAAAATAACTATTCAAAAACCGTTAGTTCAAATCAAAAATTTAAATTTTTCATATAACAGTTCGCAAACATTACAAAACATAAATTTAACCATAAATTCAACAGATTTTTTAGCGATTATTGGTCCAAATGGTGGTGGTAAAAGTACATTTTTTAAACTACTTCTTGGACTATTAAAGCCTCAAAGTGGTGAAATACTATTTTTTGATAAAAATTTAACATTTGGATATGCTCCTCAAAACACTAATGTAAACTTACATTTTCCAATCACTGTCTTTGATGTTGTTTTAACAGGAATTAGGAAAAAGAGTAAATTTTCACTATTTTTTTCAGAAGATGAAAAAAATATCGCTTTAGAAGCTCTTGAAAAAGTTGGCATGAGTAGTTTTTCTTCACAAAAAATAGGTCTGCTTTCAGGTGGTCAGCGACAAAGAGTCATGATAGCTAGAGCTTTATGCTCAAATCCAGATATTTTACTACTCGATGAACCAACTTCACATATAGATGTAGAAGGGCAAAAACAGATATATGAACTATTAAAAGAGTTAAATAAAAAATTGACAATCGTTTTGATTAGTCATGATATATCTGTAACATTGGATTATGCAGATAAAGTAGCATATATAAATAAAACACTTAGTTATCATGATATGTCAAAACTATCCACTAACTCTATCAAACAAAAACTACAATCACATGATGGACATATTTGCGAAGTAGAGATATTACAACTGTTAGCAAAGGGACATAATGTTTGAAGCACTGCAATATGATTTTATAAAACATGCCATAATAGCTGGAGTATTAGTAAGTATAGTTTCTGGAGTCATTGGCTCTTTAGTCGTTGCAAATAGAATGGTTTTTTTAGCTGGTGGAATTGCTCATAGTGCTTATGGCGGTATTGGTGTAGCGATATTCTTTGGATTGCCTATATTTTTTGGAGCAGGAATATTTGCAATCATTTCAGCACTAATAATGGCTCATGTAACACTTCAAAACCGTCATCAAATAGATACCGTAGTTGGTTTAGTATGGTCTATTGGCATGGCAATTGGAATAATACTTGTGGATTTAAGCCCTGGATATAATGTCGATTTGATGAGTTATCTATTTGGAAGTATATTAGCAGTTAGTTTTGATGATTTGATTGTCATGAGTGTATCAACAATAATCATATTAATAACTGTCGCCCTCTTTTATAGAAATTTTTTATCAATCTCATATGACTCTGAATTTGCCTCTTTACAAGGTGTTAATGTTAGATTTTTTTATACATTAATGCTTATACTTTCAGCCATTGCCGTAGTAACTGCCATTCGTGTTGTAGGACTTATTTTAGTAATCGCACTGCTTAGCATTCCAACATATATAGCCGAAAAAATAGCCTCATCACTAGCTCAAATGATGATTTATTCAACAATCATTTCAACACTCTTTACACTTTTAGGATTAATCCTATCATACCATTACGATTTAACATCAGGCTCAGTCATTATATTAGTCTCTGCTGTTGCATTACTTTTATTTTTACTTTATAAAAGCATATTTGCTAAAGGAAAATAACTGTTAAAATTTAGGGAACCTCCAACAACACCATTAAGTTAAGGGAACCTCTAAAAAAACAATTTCTAAAACCCTTAATTCCTTCATTTTCTGATGTCAAAAACCTCTTAGACCAATTCTAACCTAATATAAGACTAAATTAAATAAATAATATGATAGTTATTTAATTTGGTCTTAAATTGATTATTATTTATACATATAATTTATCTCCTATTAATTGTATTTAAGATAGAATAACCTAAAATTTTTCAAACAAAAGGGATGTAATTATGAGTGAAATTTTTACCTTTTTAGGCTTAATCTCGCATGACCATAGTTGGATTTTTCTATCACATACATTGTTAGTCGCTATCTTAGCAATTGTTATAGCAAAGTTGGCTACAAAGTCGTTGCAAGTTGTGCCTTCTGGTTGTCAAAATGTAGTTGAGGCTTATTTACAAGGTGTTGTTGCAATGGGTAAAGATGTTTTAGGCGAAGAAAAAGCTAAAAAATATTTACCTTTAATAGCAACGATAGGTTTTATGGTATTTTTATCAAACTTTATAGGAATAATTCCAGGATTTGAATCTCCTACAGGGAATATAAATTTTACATTGGCATTAGCTTTAATGGTGTTTGTTTACTATAATTATGAAGGTATCAGAGAAAACGGTGTAGGTCACTATTTTGCACATTTCATGGGTCCTGTTAAAGTGTTGGCTCCATTGATGTTTCCTATTGAAATAATTTCACACTTATCAAGAATTATCTCTTTATCTTTCCGACTTTTTGGAAATATTAAAGGTGATGATTTGTTCTTAATGGTTCTTTTAATGTTAGCACCATGGATAGTTCCATTACCTGCTTTTGCTATACTATTTTTTATGGCATTTTTACAAACATTTATCTTCATGATACTTACTTTTGTTTATTTAGCTGGTGCAGTTCAAATTTCAAATGACCACTAATATTAAAGTTTAAATATTGCGAAGTTATTTTGAATTTTTCGTAAATATTATGATAGGAGCCTCTTGGGCTCTTGCATTTTTGGGCGGTCTCTATTTTGCTACTTTGTTATACAATTTGGGTTTTTTCTATATGTTTCTTGGATTTATATTAGGTTCTTTTTGTGGGATATTTTTTATTGTGATATTTGAATTTATGTTACTTCAAATATTAAAATTTAAAGAGAGTCAAAAACAGACAAAATTATTAGAACAGATATTATCAAATTGTTCTAAATGATAATTTACAAGTTTGTTATATTATGAGTTTTAATAGTTATCTGATTACAGATCCAAAATACTACACAGCTTCTTTGCTAGAGTTTAAAAAAAAGTTAAATACTGTCTTTACAAATTACTCTATTGATTATGCATGTTTTAGAGATAAAATAAACTCTAATCAAAAAGAGTTAGCTTTAGTTTTTGTAGAGATTTGCAAAATTTATGAGATAAAAAATATTATTATAAATGGTGATATTGATTTAGCTCTTGAATGTGGAGCAAATGGTGTTCATTTAAGAGGTAATCAACTTAATTTAATCAAAAGTGTAAATGAGTTAGGTTTAAAAAGTATCTATAGTAGCCATTCGTTAGAAGATATAATAAATGCTAAAAATGAAGGTGTTTATGCTGTAACGATGAGTCCAATTTTTGACTCTTTGAAAGGTAAAGGTATTGGCTTAGAGGCTTTAAAAGAGATATTAAACTCTGTTGATATGAATGTCTTTGCACTTGGTGGAATAACAAAAGATTGGCAAGTAGAAGAGCTTAAAAAGTTACCACTTACGGTTTTGCTTCTATTAGATATTTTGCTGAATAACATTAAAAAGGATTAACATGAATAATTTATTTGAAGTTGTAATAGGTTTAGAGGTTCATGTACAGTTAAATACAAAAACTAAACTATTTTGTAGATGTGCAACAAGTTTTGGAGATAAACCAAATAGCAATGTTTGTCCTGTTTGTTTAGGACTTCCAGGTGCTTTACCTGTGTTTAATAAAGAGGTAGCTAGAAAAGCTATGATGTTAGGAACAGCTATAAATGCTACTATAAACAAAAAATCAACATTTGAGAGAAAAAACTACTTCTATCCAGATTTACCAAAAGGGTATCAAATATCACAATTTGAAGTACCAATCGTTGCAAATGGACATTTGTTTATTGATTTTGATGATGGTTCTACAAAAAAAGTTGGTATTACAAGAGCCCATATTGAAGAGGATGCTGGTAAAAATATTCATCATGGAAATGTTAGTTTTGTGGATTTAAATAGAGCTTCAACTCCGCTTTTAGAGATAGTAAGTGAACCAGAGATGAGCAGTAGTGATGAAGCTGTAAGGTATCTTAAAAAACTTCACTCAATCGTTAGATATTTGGGTATTAGCGATGCAAATATGCAAGAGGGTTCTTTTAGATGTGATGCGAATGTCTCTATTCGACCAAAAGGTGATACAAAACTTTATACAAGAGTTGAGATAAAAAACCTAAATAGTTTCAAATTTATCCAAAAAGCAATAGAGTTCGAGGTAAATAGACAGATAGAAGCTTGGGAAGATGGTGTCTATAATAAAGAGGTTGTTCAAGAGACAAGACTTTATGATAGTGCAAAAAACGAAACAAGAAGCATGAGAGGCAAAGAGGAGTCAAGTGATTATAGATATTTTCCAGACCCTGATTTGTTACCTTTGATAATCGATGAAGCTTTTTTAGAAGAGTGTAAAAATATTCCAGAGATGCCTGATAGCAAAAGAGATAGACTTATAGCTGAATTTGGTATAAAAAAATATGATGCAACAGTTATAACTTCGAGTGTTGAGATGGCAAAATATTTTGAAGATATGCTAAAAGAGGGTGTTGAGGCTAAAAACTGTATAACATGGCTTACAGTTGAACTACTTGGCAGACTTAAAGGTGGTGTTGGTGTTGAAGAATCTCCTGTTTGTGCTAAAAAATTAGCAAAACTTGTAAAACGAATAGAAGACAACACAATCAGTGGAAAAGCTGGTAAAGAGGTTTTAGATTATGCTTTTGAAAATTGCGATGTAGAGATTGATGATATTATAGAAAAGTTAGGTCTTAAACAAGTAAGTGATGATAGTGCAATTTTGGCAATCATCGAAACTATCATGAATGCAAATGCAGATAAAGTAGCAGAGTATAGAGGTGGAAAAGATAAACTGTTTGGCTTTTTTGTAGGTCAAGTGATGAAAGAGTCAAAAGGTGCTGCAAATCCTGCTGTTGTAAATGAGCTTTTGAAGAGTAAACTTGGGTGAATTTATTAGTTAGATTTGCTCTTTTTTTAGATAGTTGTGATGATTATAAAAAATTAAAAAGTTCTGTAAAAGACGTTTTTGACAATCCAAAATCAAAGTATAGATTGTACTTTGATTTTTTCATGATATTTTTGATTATCTCTAGTATTGCTATTGTTATATTAAGTGTAAAATATGAAATAACATCTACACTTCACTTGGTTGAACTATTCATTCTTTCGATTTTTACAGTTGAATATTTAATCAGATTTTGGATACATAATGATATAAGAGCTATTATTATTGAACTACACAAAGAGGCAAATTTTTTAAATATACAGTTTAATACAAAACTTGCTCTAAAAAAAATCATTTTAAATAAATTTGAATATATAATCTCTCCACTTGCTATAATTGATTTACTAGCTATATTATCAGCATTTGCACAACTTAGATTTTTAAGACTTTTTTTGATTTTTAGAATGTTTAAGATATTTAGATATACAAAAAGCATGAATGAGTTTGGAACAATTCTTTTAGAAAAAAGATTTGAATTTTTTACACTTTTAGTTTTAATAGCATTCATGATGTTCACTTCAGCCTCTATTATATATGTGGCGGAGGCAAATGACCCTGCTAGTAAAATAAATACATTTTTTGATGCACTCTATTGGGCATTGATTACTGTTTCAACTGTTGGATATGGAGATATTGTGCCTATTAGTGTACAAGGTAAAATAGCAACAGGTATGCTAATAATCACAGGGCTTGGTATAATCGCATTTGCTACATCTATTATTGCTACGGCTTTTACAGAAAAGATGTTACATTTAAAAACATCAAAAATTTTACTTAAAACAGATAAATTAGAGAGTTGTACTATTATTTGTGGATATGGAAAAATAGGGCAAATTATCGCAAAAAGACTTCAAGAAGCAGATGAAAATTTTATAATTATAGACAACGACCATTCAAAAGTAGAATTAGCAACTAGTAAAAATATGTTAGCTATTGAAGCAGATGCTACAAAAACAGAAACATTGATAAAAGTTGGTATCAAAAATAAAAACATGACAAATATCATCTGTCTTACAGATAGTGAAGTTCAAAATATCTATATTGTACTAGGTGCTAGAGCATTAAACAATAATATAAAAATAATTTCAAGAATAAACAATATAGAATCCAAACAAAAATTTATTTTAGCTGGTGTTAATGAAGTTGTCTATCCATTTGAAAATTCTGCACAAATGGCAACAGAATATGTATCTCAACCAATAGCTTTTGATGCAATTGATGCTATTTTATTTGGGAAAGAGAATGCTTTTATAGAAGAGGTTGCTGTTATTGAAGGTAGTTTGTTAGACAATAAAAAAATTGGTGAGATAGATTTTAGAAAATATAAATTAATACCTTTTGGTGTTTTAAGACATCATGAAAAGCAAAGTGAAGGGTTGAACTATTTAAATTTAAAATCAAAAAAATTTATATTCAATCCATCTAAAGATTTTATTCTTCAAAGTGGTGATATTTTAGTTGTCATGGGATTTATGATAAGTATTAACCACTTTAGAAATATAGTAAAAAGAGCAATATATTAATCATGAAGATAGAAAATATAATAGTTTTTGGATACTCACTATTTGGAAAAGAGATAGCAAAACAGTTAAAATATAAAATGTATAAATTTATTATTTTATGTCATGATGAGACAAATATAAAAAATGCTTTAAAAGATGGATATGAAGCATATCATGAAGATATAACAGATGATAAAATTTTGATAAAATATGGCATTTTAAAAGATATTACAACAATTTTTTGTGTAACAGATGATGATTTGATAAATATGTTTGTTACAATATCGGCTAGAGCTTTGAATAAAGAGTTAAAAATTGTTTCAAAAGCACATACATTAGATAGTAAACAGAAGTTTTTAAATGCAGGAGCCAACAAGATACTTGACCCTTATGAGTTAAGTGCAAATAGAATTTTTGATTTTATAAAAAAACCTTTGATTGTTGAAACGATTGATAATACAATTTTTGGGACAGAAGATATAAAATTAGCAGAGATTTTGATAAAAGAAGAGTCTGTTTTAAATGGAAAAAATTTACTTGATATTGATTTTGCCCAAGAGTATAATCTTATTTTAGTTGGTGTTTTAGATAAAGAACTTGGGAATGATTTTTTATTTTCAACATCTGGATATAATCATAAACTTGATGTTGGGGATATTTTGGTTGTTGTTGGATATATGAAAGATATAGAAAAACTCAAAAAAGGGTAGTTTCATGAAAAAGGTTTCAATTATTGGTGCTGGAAAATGGGGTATGGCTTTGGCAAAAGCACTTTCTGTAAAAAATAGTGTAGTTATATATTCAAGACATAA
>JACAEZ010000053.1 GCA_013388565.1 Campylobacterales bacterium
ATGGGCAAAAGAGTCAATAGCATATCATGAAGAGAATAAAAAAAGAGGACTTCATGAACATCAAAATTTATTTGCAATTATTCAAGGTGGAGTTGATTTTGAATATAGAAAAAAATCTGCTTTAGAATTGACCTCATTTAATTTTGATGGATTTGCAATTGGTGGGCTTAGTGTTGGTGAAGAAAATAGTGTCATGTATGATACAGTTGAATTTACCACACAATTTATGCCGACAGATAAACCAAGGTATCTCATGGGAGTTGGAACACCAGAAGATTTGATAGAAAATATTGATAGAGGTGTTGATATGTTTGATTGTGTCATGCCAACTAGAAATGCAAGGAATGGAACACTTTTTACATCATTTGGAAAATTAAATATCAAATCAGCTAAATATAAATTAGATGAAAATTCAATAGATAAGGAATGCAATTGTTATACATGCAGACATTTTTCAAGAGGATATTTAAATCATCTATACCGTTCAAAAGAGCTTACATATTTTAGATTAGCTTCAATTCACAATTTGCACTACTACTTAAATTTAGTAAAAGGTGCAAGAGAGGCAATTTTAAAAAATAGTTGGAGTGAATATAAAAGAGAGTTTTATTCTAAAAGAGCTTAATAAAAGGGGAATTCATGGATAATGTTTTATCTCATTTAATACAACTTAGTTTAGATTTTGGACCAAAAATCGTATTGGCTATCATGACATTTTTTGTGGGTATTTGGTTTTCTAAAAGATTTGTTAAAATTGTTAAGTTGATGTTAATAAAATCAAAAATAGACCCTACAATATCATCATTTTTAACAAATGCTATATATATTTCATTAATTATAGTTGTAATTATTGGTTCATTAACATTTTTAGGTTTCAATACAACATCGCTTGTAGCAATTTTAGGTGCTGCTGGTATCGCTATTGGGCTTAGCTTAAAAGATTCTCTTTCAAATTTGGCTTCTGGTATATTGATACTATTTTTAAGACCGTTTAATGTTGGGGATTTGGTGGAGGTTTCTGGAACAGTTGGTTTTGTTGAGTCAATCACACTTTTTACAACAATTTTAAAAACTCAAGATAATAGATTGGCAATTTTTCCCAATAAAGATATAATGAACGAAAAAATTGTAAATTTTGCATCTCATGAGACAAAAAGATTGGATGTGTTTGTATCTATAAGTTATAATTCAAATTTGAAAATTGCTAAAGATGTTATTAAAAATGTATTAGATACTCATGAAAAGGTGCAAAAAGAGAACTATTTTATTGGAGTTGATAAGTTGGGAGATAATGGTATCGAGATACTGATTAGATTTTGGGTTAAAAATCAAGATTTTCCATTTATCAAATATGAGATTACTGAAGCTGTTAAATTGGCTTTTGACGAAGCAAATATTTTAGTACCATTTCCACAACGAGATATTAGAATAATCAAAGAGTAAAAGGCAAGTATATGCATGAAGGGAATTTTAGTAAAAACTTTTTAAATACACTTATAAATACAATACCAGACCTTATTTGGGTAAAAGATATAAATGGTGTTTATCTAACTTGTAACAAAAAATTTGAAGAGTTTTTTGGTGCTAAAAAGATGAAATTGTAGGAAAAAGCGATTTTGATTTTGTAGATAAAGGGTTGGCTGAATTTTTTATAAATCATGACAAAATAGCAATGGAAGCTGATAAGCCTAGCATAAATGAAGAGTGGCTTACATTTAAAACAACTGGATATATTGGTTATTTTGAAACAATAAAGAGTCCATTAAAAGATGAAAATGGTAATTTAATTGGAGTTGTTGGAGTTGCTAGAGATATTACAGAACGAGTGAAGGCTAATAAAGAGTTAGAGAAAAATGAGAAATGGAGACAAATTGTTTTTGATAGCATTCATGATGCTATATTTATCGTAGATATAAATACAGGTATTATAGAAGATGTAAATAGACAAGCAGAGATTTTAATTGGTAAATCAAAAGATGAGCTAATCGGAATGCACCAATCTAAACTTCATCCAGCACATTTAAAAGATGATGAGAGTGAAAGTTTTAAAGAAGCTATAAATTCAAAAGATTTTGTAAGACAGACAGAAATCATTAATGCAGATGGTGTAGTTATTCCTGTTGAGATTACAGCTCATGATATATTTAAAATTGGAGATAGAGAGTTTGTGTGTGGAATTTTTAGAGATTTGACGGAGTTGAAAAATAATCAATTAGCTTTAATTGAAAGAGAAGAGACACTTCAAGAGGCTCAACGAGTTGCTAAAATTGGAAGTTGGAAAATAGATATAAAAACAAATCAATTAACATGGTCAAATCAAACATATATAATATTTGGTATTCCTATTGGTAAAACTATTACATTAGAGGATTTTTTGGGAGTTATTCATCCAGATGATTTAGAGTTTGTGGCTAATTCATGGAAAATGCACTAAAAGGTTTAATGTATAGTGTGGTTCATAGAATTATTGCAAATGGTGAAATTTTATGGGTTCATGAAAGAGCTTCTATAAAGTTTGATGAAGAAAAAACCCAATATATGCTATAGGAACAGTTCAAAATATAACAGAGTTAAAATATTTTCAAGATAAACTAGAAGAGAAAAATAGAGAACTTATTGAATTAAACTCTAATTTAGAGGCAAAAATAGCGATGGAGATAGAGGAAAAAAGAAAGCATGATATATCTTTGTTTCAACAATCGAGAGTCTCTTCGATGGAAAATATGCTAACTGCAATAAGCCACCATTGGCGACAACCTTTAAACTTTTTGGCTATATTGCTAGAAAATATTCAAGAAGAGTATGAATATAATGAATTGACTGAAGAGTTATTAAGAGATATGACAAATAAAGGGTTAAAAGCTATAAGTTCACTCTCTAACACTATTGAA
>JACAEZ010000072.1 GCA_013388565.1 Campylobacterales bacterium
CAAAACAACTCTCACACCCTTTTGAGAACAAATCCTAAGATAGTAGTCAATTCTAGATTCACTCATTGGCAAATCAGAAAATTGAAGTGCTGCAATTTTCATATCAACCCCTCTTTTTTTATCTCTTCATATCTAAGTTTAGCCTGTTCTAACATTTTTGAAGCTTCATTTAACTCTTTTATTCCACTTTCATAAAATTTTACACTATTTTCAAGTGTAATATCAGGACTCATAAGTTTTTCTAAAAGCTCTTTTGCTTTTTCGATTTTTTTCTCAAAATCAAGGCTATTTACTTCACTCATACTTTTCCCTCCAAAATATCAACTATCAAATTATCAAACTTCTCAACCTCTACTAAAAAGGCATCATGACCGTAATCACTTTTAATATTTTCATAAAAGCACTCTTTGTTTATACTTTTAAAACACTCATGTAGCTCTCTCATCTCATCAGCAAAAAATAGAAAATCTTTATCAAATGATATTAAATAAACCTTTGCTTTTATCTCTTTTATAGCTTCACTTAAAGAGTCATATCCTCTTGAAACATCGAATATATTAATCGCTTTCATCAAATACAAATAACTAAGCGGGTCAAACCATTTTGGAAAATTGTAACCATTATAATCCAAATATCTCTCAATTTGATATTTTCCAAACAGTTCATAAAGCCCATCGTTATTTACATACCCTCTTGAAAACTTTTTATCCATCGAATAAGGGCTTAAATAACTTATAAATCCAGCCATTCTACCAACAGCAAAACCATGAGCATCGCTTTTTTTGTACTCTTCGATGTCATAATACCCACCTTTAAAGTTGCTATCTCTAATAATTGACTCCATAGCAACCTTATTAAAAGCAATAGCCCAATCTTTAGTAGCCCAAGTACAAGCCATTGGAATTACAATTTGTGCAAAATTTGGAAAACTAACAGCAAACTGAAGTGCCTGCATACCGCCCATCGAACCACCAATAATAGCTTTTACTTTGTTTATTCCAAGTTTGTCAAATAAAATTCGTTGAGCTTTTACCATATCTTTTATAGTCACTACTGGAAACTTAAATCTATATGGCTCATGTGATGGATACATAGGCGAAATAGGTCCCGTTGAACCTGTACAACTACCAATAACACTAGAACAAATCACAAAATATTTGTTTGTATCAATGGCTTTGTTTGGACCTATTAGCTTATCCCACCAACCAGCTTTTGGCTCATCTGCATATCTACCAGCTACATGAAAGCTACCTGTTAACGCATGTGTTACTACTATTATATTAGACTTTTCTTCATTCATCTCACCGTATGTTTCATAGGTTATCTCATACGGCTCAATAATACGACCACTCTCTAAATAGAGTGGATTTAAAAATCTCTCTTTTTTTGTGGTGATTTTCAAAAAATACCTTTTAAATATAGTTCATGTTAGGGTCGATTTGAGGTTCTTCTATTTTTTGTAAAATAGAGTTAAAATCTATTTCGATTTTTTGATTTAAAATATCAAATTCATATCTATCTTCATGAAAGATAGATTTTACAAATTGGTATCTATCATCAATAAGCTCAAACAAATCGGCACTCTCATATTCAGGCTCAACTATTAGATAGTATTTTACCTTTGATTTTTCATACAATCTGTATTTTATATTTTTATCTTTAAACACACTACTTTTACTTACAATTTCAGCGATAAAAATAGGAGTTGATTTAAAATTATTTGCAAAAAATTCACTTTTATCGCAAAATATGGCAACATCAGGCTGAACGGTGTTATACATATCTATCACCCAATCAATCGGTGAGACAAAAGGTTTGCATTCGCAACAATTAATAAGCTTACTATCTAACTCTGCCCAAAGTCTAGTACACATCCATTGATGTTTATTTGTCGGTGCTGGACTCATATTATAAAACTCCCCATCTATAAGCTCCCATCTACCCTCTTTTTTTGCATAATCATAATAATCAAATTTTTTGTTAGCTTTCATCTAAAAGCCTTTTTTATTTTATATATGATAATTTGGTGCTTCTTGAGTAATGATTACATCATGAACATGGCTCTCTTTAAGTCCAGCACTTGTTATTTCAACAAACTCCGCTTTTTCTTGAAATGTAGGAATATCACATGAACCTAAATATCCCATAGATGCTCTAAGTCCACCCACCATTTGATGTACAACATCTTTTATTCTACCTCTATATGGCACTCTTCCTTCAATACCTTCAGGCACTAGCTTTTCAGCGGCAGTTCCCTCTTGAAAATATCTATCAGTACTCCCTTTTGTCATAGCACCGATACTTCCCATCCCTCTATAACTTTTATACTGTCTGCCTTGATACATTATCATCTCACCTGGACTCTCTTCTGTTCCAGCTAACAGTGACCCAGCCATGATACAACTAGCACCAACAGCTAAAGCTTTTGCAATATCACCAGAATATCGAATACCACCATCAGCAATCACAGGCACATCGTACTTTTTAGCCACACTCGAACACTCATCAATAGCACTAATTTGAGGTACACCAACACCAGCAACAATTCTAGTAGTACAGATACTTCCCGGTCCAATACCTACTTTAACCCCATCAGCTCCAGCTTTGATTAAGTTTTCGCACCCTTCACTTGTCGCTACATTTCCAGCGATAATATCAATATCAAGCTCTTCTTTAATTTTTTTAACAGTATCAATTATTCCTTTTGAATCACCATGAGCTGAATCCAAAACCAACACATCAACACCAGCTTCAACCAATGCTCTAGCTCTATCAAACTGCCCAACACCAATAGCAGCCCCTACTC
>JACAEZ010000083.1 GCA_013388565.1 Campylobacterales bacterium
AATATAAATGTTAGATTTGGCTATTATTGGTGGTGGACCAGCTGGACTTACTGCTGGACTTTATAGTACAAGAGGTGGGCTTAAAAATGTTACTCTTTATGAAAAAGGGTTCCCAGGTGGACAGATAACATCTAGTAGTGAAGTTGAAAATTATCCTGGTATTACAAAAGTTGTAACTGGTATGGAGCTTATGCAAGATTGGCCAGAACAATCTACAAGATTTGGACTAAAAATAGAGATGAAAGATGTAAAACAGGTAAAATTAAATAGTGATAAAAATTTCACTGTTATTTTTTCTAATGGCGAAACAATCGATACTAAAAGTGTTATAGTTTGTACTGGAAGTGTTCCTAAAAAAGCTGGTATCAAAGGTGAAGATGAATTTTTTGGAAGAGGTGTGAGTACATGTGCAACTTGCGATGGATTTTTTTACAAAAATAAAGAGGTTGTTGTTTTGGGTGGTGGTGACACTGCTATTGAAGAGGCTATTTATCTATCTGAAATCTGTAAAAAAGTTTATATAGTTCATAGAAGAGATACATTTAGAGCTTCACCTGTAACAGTTGAAAGAGCTAAACATAGAGAAAATATCGAATTTGTTCTAAATGCTACATCTAAAGAGATTTATGGTGATGGTAGTGGTGTTTTAGGACTTTTGGTTGAACAAAATGGTGAAGTTAGAGATATAAAAGTGCCAGGGATTTTTACATTTGTTGGAAGAGATATATTAAATGATGTATTAAAACAAGATGATGGGTCGTTTTTATGTGAGTTGAGTGAAAGTGGTGAAGTGATTGTAGATTTAAACATGAAAACATCAATAGAGGGGCTTTATGCAGCTGGTGATATTAGAATTCAAGCACCAAAACAGGTAGTTTGTGCATCTTCTGATGGTGCGATAGCTGCATTACAAGCTATTTCAAGAGCTTTACATTAAATTTTAAAATAACATAAAGGTAAAAAAGTGTTAAAAATAGGTGTATTTGGAGCAACTGGAAGAGTTGGAAAGTTAGTTATAGATAATTTAGGTCAAGATGAAGATTGTAAATTAAGTGTTGTTTATGTTAGAAACGAGCTTGATTTTGGTGTGCCACCATCTGTTTTGGTGACAAATGATTTTAAAACATTTTTACAAAGTTCTGATGTTGTTATTGATTTTTCTCAACCAGAAGCTATGGAACAGTTATTGGAAGTTGCTATAAAAGATGTGGCAAAGCCTATGATTATTGGAACAACAGGGTTAAATGAACATCAAAAAAATTTAATCCATGAAGCTAGTTCAAAAATGCCAATTTTATATGCTACAAATTTATCATTAGGTGTGGCAATGTTAAACAGACTTGTTGAAATCGCATCTAAAGCTCTAAAAGAGTTTGATATAGAGATAGTTGAGATGCACCATCGGTTTAAAAAAGATTCTCCTAGTGGAACAGCTTTAACACTTGCAACAACGGCAGCAAATGCTAGAGATTTAAATATAAATAATGTAAGAGTTAGTGGAAGAAATGGAAATATTGGTGAAAGAACAAAAGATGAAATAGGTGTTATGTCTTTAAGAGGTGGTGATATAGTAGGAAGACATACAGTAGGTTTTTATAATGATGGTGAGTTTATAGAGTTAAGTCATACAGCAACAAGTAGAGAGACATTCTCAAAAGGTGCGATTGTTGCTGCAAAATGGATAGCAAATCAAAAAAATGGGCTTTATTCAATTAATGATTGTTTAGGGATATAAAATGTGTGCAGTAGTTGGTGTATTTAATATTGAAAATGCGGCGCAAATAGCCTATTATGGGCTATTTGCAATGCAACATCGAGGGCAGGAAGCGACAGGAATTAGTTCAAATGAAGATGGAAAACATCATCTAATAAAAGATAGAGGTTTAGTTACAGAAGTTTTTAGTGAAACAAGACTTAAAACATTAAAAGGAAACATGGCTATTGGTCATAATAGATATTCAACTGCTGGTGATGATTCGATATTAGATGCCCAACCTGTTTTTGCAAGGTATCATTTAGGTGAAATATCTATTGTTCATAATGGAAATTTTACAAATAAAGATGAGATTAGAAGTGAGCTTATACAAAAAGGAGCTATTTTCCAATCGCACATGGATACAGAAAATTTGATACATTTAATAGCATAAAGCCAAAAAGATAAACTATTTGATAGAATTGTGGATGCTTTATCTAAGACTAAAGGTGCATATTCGCTTATAATTCAAAGTAGAAAAAAGATGTATGCAATTAGAGACCCTCATGGATTTAGACCACTATCTATTGCAAAATTAAATGGTGGATATGTTATTGCTAGTGAAACATGTGCTTTTGATTTAGTTGGGGCTGAATATATTAGAGATATAAATGCTGGAGAGATGGTGATTTTTGAAGAGGGTAAAGAGATTGAATCTATTCAACTATTTTCTGCACCTATTAAACAGTGTATATTTGAACATGTATATTTTGCAAGACCTGATAGTTATCTATTTGAAAAAAATGTATATGAAAAACGAAAGCAAATGGGTAAAGAACTTGCAAAAGAGCGACCAGTTGAAGCTGACATGGTAGTACCTGTTCCAGATAGTGGAGTAGCCGCTGCACTTGGATATTCAGAGCAAAGTGGTATTCCATTTGAACTGGGAATTATTAGAAATCACTATATTGGAAGAACATTTATAGAGCCAACTCAAGAACAAAGAGCATTAAAAGTAAAAATGAAATTGAGTCCTATTAAAAAATTTATAGAGGGCAAAAGATTAATTATTATAGATGATAGTATTGTTAGAGGGACTACAAGCAAAAGAATAGTTACAATACTTAGAGAAGCAGGAGCCAAAGAGGTTCACATGAGAATAAGTTCACCGCCTACAAGTTTTCCATGTTATTATGGTATAGATACCCCCCAAAAAGAGGAGTTAATTAGCTCTCATATGTCACTTAAAGAGATAGAGGAGTATATTGGAGTGGACTCTTTGGCATATTTATCAATAGATGGTTTAGTAAATAGTGTTGGTGAAAGTGAAAGTTTTTGTAAAGCTTGTTTTGATGGGAACTATATTGTCTAAAAGAGAAATTTTAACATTTGCTAGATATTATAAAAAAAAATTAAACAAAAAAGTTTTCAAAGTTCCAATTAGTATTAGTGGCTTTACATGCCCTAATATTGATGGTACTGTTGCAAAAGGTGGGTGTATATTTTGTCTAAATGACTCTTTTAGCCCAAATATAAATAAATCCAGAGATAAAATCTTAATAAACTCTTTTTCTAAAACAAATCCACTTCTTCAAAATCAACTACATGAGTTAAAAACACAATTTTTTACAACAAAAAATAGTTTGAAAAAAATTAAAAAAGCTCAAAAATTTATTGTATATTTTCAATCTTTCACAAATACATATGCACCACTTGATACATTAAAAGAGCTATATCTAAAAGCGTTATCATTTAAAGATGTAATAGGAATAAGCATTGGTACAAGAGCTGATTGTGTAAACGATGAGGTGCTTCAATTTTTAAAAGAGTTGAGTAAAAGTCATGAAATATGGGTTGAATATGGCATTCAAAGTATTCATGATAACACTTTACAAAAAATCAATCGTGGTGAAAAGTTTGAAAATATAGAAAAAATCATTCAAAAAACAAAAGAGTATGGTTTGAAAGTTTGTACACATTTGATATTTGGTTTGCCAGATGAGAGTGATGAGATGATAGTTGAGACTGTTAAAAAAGTTGTATCTTTAAATATAGACTCTATAAAAATACACCCATGTTATGTTGTTAAAAATACACTTTTAGCAAATGATTTAAAAATAAAAAAGTATCAACCAATAGATTTTAATAGATATTTAAATTTGGTAGAAGAGTCTATTAAATTAATTCCAAAGCATGTAATTGTTCAAAGATTAACAGCTGGAATAGATGATGATACGCTTTTAGCTCCAACATGGTGTAAAACAAAAAATTTTCAATTAAATAAAATAAGAGATAGATTACTATTGAATAATGTAATCTATTAATAGCTATCAAAAAACTAATTTTACATAAGATTTTTTGTTTTTTTTATGCTATAATTTTCAAGATCTCAAATAAAGGGTGAAAAAGATGGGAAGTACTATGACACTATCCAAAAAAATATCATTTGGATTTGGATTAATTTTATTTATAATGTTGGTACTTGGTGGTATAGCTACTGTAAATATGATTAGTTCAAAAAATAGTTCGGAAAAATTGGCAAATATGTATGTGCCAGAGGTTGAAATGTCTGTTAATTTAGAGACTACATATAGCAATATTATATTTGAAATGAGAGGATATAATCAAACTCTTGATGACAAATATCTTCAAAATTGTTTAAGTCATGTTGAAAAAGCAAAAGTTCAAATAAAACAAATTGATGAATTGTCAATAAAATATCCACAACTTGTAAAATTAAAAGAGCTAATGATACCTTTGAAAGACAATTTTTCTAACTATGAAAAAGCTGTTCATGAACTAGAGGTTGTTATTAAAAATGTGAAAGATGCAGAAAAAATACTTTTAGATGCGGGTAATGTATATGTGAATGTTGCACAAGAGTTTCTTGATTCTCAAGTAGTAGCTATGGATAAAGATATTCAAGAGGGTAAGAGTGCTGATAAGCTAAATGAGAGAAGCATAAAAATTGAGCTTATGTCACAAATGATAATTATTGGGTATAACATCAGACTTAATAGACTTGTTGCTTCAAATAATCAAGATATGAAACTCATGAAAAGCTTACTTCCAAAATTTGATGATATAAAAACAAGATTAGAAAAAATCAGAAAAATTACATTTGCAGAGTTAAATATAAAACAGTTAAATCAGATAGAAAAAAGTGCAAATGATTATAGCAATTCTGTAAAAAATTATATAGATAATTTTGAAGCTATGAATAAAATAAATGAGAAAAGAAGAGAAGCACAAACTAAATTTTTTGAAGCTGTAAAAACTGTATCTGTTGCTGGTATGACTGCTGTAAAAGCTAACTCTGTAGAGTCTGCTTCTGATTTGTCAGCAGCATCTACTACTGTTATTATAGGACTTATCCTTGCCATGATTATAGGTATTATTGCGGCTATATTTATCACTAGAAGTATTACAAGACCGATTATCGCATCTGTTGAAAGTATTGCTGAAGCAAATACACAAGTTGTAAGTGCAAGTGACCAAATAAGTTCAGCTTCTCAAAATCTAGCTGATAGTGTAGCTCAACAAGCTAGTTCAGTTGAAGAGATAAGTGCAT
>JACAEZ010000093.1 GCA_013388565.1 Campylobacterales bacterium
ATCTACTTGTTGCATATGTTAAAAATGGCAAACGAGACGAAATAATGAAAAAACTAGTCTATGATAAAAAAATCAAATGTGTAGTTCAATATTATCCTCTTAATCGTTATCCGCTCTATCAAAAGCTTGGATTTGGAGAGGCAAATTGTCCAAATGCAGATGAGTTTTTTGATAATATGATTTCATTTCCTTTTCAACATTGGATGAGTGATGAAGATTTCAACTATATGATTAAATCCACAAAAGAAGTAATGATGGAGTTAAAATAGTTTATGGATAATCTACTTGTTGTAATTCCTGCTATCAAAAAAAGTGCAGTTATACCTGATCAGCTTATAAAAAAGCTTAATGGTATTACTTTAATCCAAAGAGCCATAAATACAGCACTTGAAATTACAACAAATAAAAATATATTAGTTATTACAGATTCAGAAGAGATATCTCTGATTTGTGAAAGAAATGAAATTAAATCACATAAAGACCCTGATCTTAAATTTACTTCAGAAAACATTTTGGACTCTATCTCTTTTATAGTTAAGGAAAAACAACAGTCCAATGTTTTATTGTATAGGGCAAATACACCACTTGTAGATAGTGAAGTTTTAAAAATTGCTTATAAACAATTTTTAGAAGATGAGAAGTTTATATTAACTTCTGTAAAAAAAGAACAAAGAAAACTATTGCAAATGACTAATGGTCTACTTCACAAAATAAATGATAATGAATATTTTGAAGAGCTAAAAGCATTTCATATTTTTAATAAAAACTATGTGAAAAACAGACAATTTAAACCATTTATAATTGAAACAGAAAAATCAATAGAGATTGAAAGTTATCAAGATTGGTGGGTGTGTGAAAAAGTTCTACAAAGAAAAAAAATAGTGTTTAATGTAATTGGAAACATTGAAATTGGTATGGGGCATATCTATCACTCTTTAGCACTTGCTCATGAGATAACCAGCCATGAAGTTATATTTGTCTGTGACGAACAGTACAAAATAGCTGTAGATAAAATTGCTTCAATGGATTATAGAGTAATATCTACAGATAATGTTTTAAGTACAATATTAAACTTAAATCCAAATATGGTTATTAATGATATTTTGAATACAGATGAAAAGTATATAAAAATATTAAAAGAACATAATATAAAAGTAGTTAATTTTGAAGACCTTGGAAGTGGGTCTAAGTATGCTGATTTAGTATTTAATGAGTTGTATGATGAACCACAACTAGAAGGGGATAATTATCTTTGGGGTTATGAATATTTAGCTTTAAGAGATGAATTTTATGAAGCCACACCTCATAAAATGGTTGAAGAGATTAGTGATATATTAGTGACATTTGGTGGAACATACCAAAACAATCTTACACTTGCAACTTTAAAATCGATCGTTAAGAAGTGTCAAGAAAAAAATATCAAGATAAATATAGTTTGTGGTGGTGCATATAAATTTAAAGAAGAGTTAGAAAACTATTTGCAAAATTTAGTGTATAAAAATATCTCTTTAACCTATGCAAGTGGTGTAATATCAAAAATTATGGAAAAATCTCAATTAGCAATTTCATCAAATGGAAGAACTATTTACGAGCTTGCAGATATGAATATACCATCTATTATAGTCTCACATCATGAGAGAGAAGCAACACACTCTTTTGCAACACTTGATAAAGGTTTTATAAATTTAGGTGTTATCGATGAAAATACATCTATAAAAATAAAAGAACGATTTGAAAAATTAGTTGATGATAGGGATTATAGAGAACTACTATTTATGAATATAAAAAAATATAGTTTTAGAGAAAATAAACAAAAAGTAGTAAAAAAGATATTGGAGCTTTTATAAAATATGAAAACTGTAGCAATTATTCAAGCAAGACTTGGTTCAACTAGATTACCTTATAAAATGATGTTGAGCCTTCATGGAAAACCTATTATAGAGTGGGTTATAAAAAGAGTTCAAAAAGCACAACTTTTAGATGACATTATAGTTGCTATTCCTATTAGTGAAGATAATGACATATTGGCAAAGTATATAACTAAACTAGGAGTAAAGGTATTTAGAGGTAGTGAAAGTAATGTACTTAATCGTTTTTATGAAGCAGTTAAAAATGAAAATGCAACACACATTGTACGAATATGTGCCGATAATCCTTTGATAGATGGAAATGAGATAGGCAATCTTATTACTTTTTATAAAGAAAATAGTTGTGACTATGCTTACAATCATATACCAAAGGATAATTTATATCCAGATGGTCTTGGTGCTGAAATTATTTCATTTGATTTGTTAAAACATATGCATGAAGTCGTTACTTCACAACATCACAAAGAACACTGTTTATCATATATTTGGGATAATAAGGAAAAGTTTATCATTAAAACTTTTGATCCATTGAATAGAGAGCTACATCATCCACAGATGAAATTTGATGTTGATACTTTTGATGATTATCATAAGTTGGCTATGAGAGATTTTAGTATCGATGTTAGTTCACAAGAACTTATTAAAATATTTGGAGAAGAAAAATGAAGTTAAAAGAATTATTTAGTGTAATAAATCCGTATGAAAAAAAGTTATATAAACCATATATCATAGCAGAAGCTGGTGTAAATCATGAAGGCAGTATGGAGATAGCTAAAAGATTATGTGATGAAGCACTTGAAGGTGGAGCAGATGCTATAAAATTTCAAACTTACAAAGCAGATACAATAGCTTCAAAAGATTCACCTGCTTATTGGGACACTACAAAAGAGCCAACTCTTTCACAATATGAACTTTTTACAAAGCATGATAAGTTTTGGAAAAATGAGATGCAAGAACTTAAAAACTATTGTGACGAGATAGGTATAGAGTTTATGAGTACCCCTTTTGATATAGAATCAGCTACATTTTTAAATGATATGATGGATGTTTTTAAGATATCTTCAAGTGACCTTACCAATAAACCTTTCATAGAGTTTATGTGTGATTTTGGTAAGCCTATTATCCTTTCAACAGGAGCTAGTAGTTTAAGTGAAATAGCAGAAGCTGTTAGTTGGATAGAAGCAAAAGGAAATCCATTGGCACTTTTACACTGTGTTTTAAACTATCCAACACCAGATAAAAATGCAAATCTTGGAATGATTATAGATTTAAAAACTAGGTTTCCAGATAAAATCATAGGATATAGTGACCATACTTTACCAAATGATATGAAGGTATGTGAGATGGCTACTCTACTTGGAAGTATAATTATAGAAAAACATTTTACTCATGATAAAACACTTTCAGGAAATGACCACTATCATGCTATGGACAAAGAGGATTTAAAGCTTTTTAGAAACAATTTGGAACGAACTTTTGAGATTCTTGGGAGTTTTAAAGTTGAAGCATTAGCAGATGAAACACCAGCAAGAAAAAATGCAAGAAGAAGTTTAGTCGCACTCAAAGACATACCAAAAGGTAAAGTGATAGAAAAAGAAGATTTAACTTTTAAAAGACCAGCTCATGGTGTAAGCCCTAGATTTATAGATGAAGTTATAGGGAAAACTGCACTTATTGATATAAAAGATGATGATGTAATTAAATGGGATATGTTTAGATGAATAAAGAGTTGTTTATTAATAGCTATATTGAAAAAATTTCAAAAAGATTTTAATGCTTTATTTACTGATAAAAATGGTTCAACTGAAAATAGAATTTATTCAATGTTTGTTAGAAAAAACAATATTAAAACAAATGTTAATCCTATAGGAGAAATTCTTGAAAAAAGAAATATTTCTAGATATTTTAAAGTCGGTAATATCGAAATTAGATTAATTGATTTATTCAGTTCTTATGATGTTATAGCTGAGGATATAAAAATAGTAATGCACAGAATTTAATGGTTGAGACGAAATGAAACTGATAATTTTAGATTTTACTTCACCGATTTATTTCAACATAAAAAAAGATGAAGATGCAGTTTTTTTGCCACTAACACCATATGCTATATACATATGCGAATTGCTTGATTTAAATTACATAAACTTTCATCAGTTTATTACACAAGAGAAATGTAGAGATGAGCTTTATGATATTTTTTATGAATATAAAAAAATATTAGAAATAGAAGATAAATTATTAGAAGTGTATTATAAATCTTTGCAACTTCTTAGTTATTTTTATTACTTATATCAAATCGAAAAAATATTACAGGAATACAAAAATAAATATTATAGAATTGAGCTTATTACAGATAGAATTAAATTTTTAGAAGTTGAAAAAATTAACATTTTGGATAATAATTTATCTTTAATTGATAAAATTTTTCTATTTGATAATATACAAAGGTCTAAAAAAGTCAAAATTAATAAAACTAGTTCTGTCGTAAAATATTTAAACAAAATGAGTTTTACTAATTTCAAAAAACTTTATAGTAAATTTCAAAAAGTAAA
>JACAEZ010000023.1 GCA_013388565.1 Campylobacterales bacterium
ATTGTGCATCTGATTTATTAACTTCACTAGGACTTCCACATAGACATCTGTTACTTTGCACAGGTGATATGGGTTTTAGTGCAGCTAAAACTATTGATTTAGAAGTTTGGCTCTCAGGGCAGGATTGTTATAGAGAGATTAGCTCAATATCGAATACAAAAGATTTTCAAGCAAGAAGAGCGATGATAAGATATAAAAAAGATAAAAAAAATCTGTTAGCTCATACACTAAATGGTTCAAGTTTGGCAGTTGGTAGAACTTTAGTGGCTATCATGGAGAACTATCAAAACGAAGATGGAACAATTCATATTCCAGAAGTATTGAAAAAATATCTATAAGTTAGGTTATGGCTGAAGAAGAACTGATAATTATCGAAGATGAAGAGGCATCTTCATCTTCAAAAGAGCAAGAAAATGAACAAGACTTAAAAGCAAAAGAAGAGGAACAGAAAAAAAAGAAAAAATTAATTATTATTGGTTCTATCTCTGCAGTTGCTACTATTCTAATAATCACAATAGCATTAATATTTATCTTTAAATCAAAAAAAGAGCCTATAAAAGATATAAATACTACTGAAATCACAGAAAAAACAAAAAATGACAAACCAAAACTTAAAGTTACAGAACTAGAAGAGTTAATTAAAAAAGCAAATATTCTTTACAATCAAGGGAATAAAAAAGAGGCTTTAAAATTATATGAACAAATTGCACTCTATTCTGAATCTATCTCAAATTATAACTTGGGTGTTGCACAGATAAAAGAAAAAGCTTATGATAAAGCACTTGAAAGTTTTAAAAAATCTATTGAAAATAGTGAAAACAGATGTGTAAGTGCATTAAATGCAGCAGTCTGTTCACTATATTTAGGTAAAGATAATCTATTTCAATACTATATAGACCTTTCATGGGCTTTTTTACAAGATGAGGCAAATTCACCACTTTATTCATACTATTATGCTTTAATCAACTACTATAAAAATCAATATTTTGAAACTCTTATTCCACTAAATAATCCTACAAGCGACTTTTTTTTAGAAACACAAAATCATATAAAATCAAAAATTTATGCACTTTTTGGAGATGATTTAAAGGCTATAGATACTCTTGAAAAATCTTTATATAGCGATGACGAACTCTACCTTGGAATGTTGTATGCTAGAGTTGGAGAGTATGATTTAGCATACAATCATATTCAAAAAGCTATTGCCAATGGTTATGAATTGCAAAAGTCAGAAATGTCACTAGCACTCATACTTTTAAAAAGAGGTGATATAACTCAAGCATCAAACTATTTAGACAAACTTTATCAAGCAGATGAAAATATATCTGAAATGTATCCAATAAAAGTATCACTAAAAGATACACTATTTGATATACATTTAGCACAGCAAAATTTTAAAAGAGATTTGATGGACAATAAACGAAAACTATATAGCCTATTTTTTTACTATGCTCCATATATGGTATTTAATGCCGACTCTACAATTAGTTATATTAGAAAAGGAACAGTAAATATATTTCTAAATGAGACAAAAAGTGCACTCAATATATTAGATAGAAGTTCAACACTATCAAATGTAAATTTAAGTATTGCAAAAGGGATAAAATTAGCACTAGATTTTAGAATAAAAGATGCAAATGAACTTTTTAAATCATTAATAGACAAGTTTCAAACTCACTCTATTTTACACTACAATTTAGCACTTACCTATGCTCAAATGGGCGATATTGTAAATGCTCAAAAACATTTTCAAAGAAGTTATCATTTAGACCCTAAAAATTATCAAGCAGCAATATTTACCATGATGTGTGCAGAACTGTTGGAGATGGAGTATAAAAAAATATATGAAAGTGTATTGGAAGATTTGGAAGAGCTTGAAGATGATAAAAATATTGATACAATATTTTACAAATCTCAAATAGATTTGATAAAAGGTAATAATACATCTGTTGTTAGATGGCTAGAGACAAAAAAAGATGACAGACCAATTTATCTGCTTTTAGATATAGTAATATCCCAAAAAATAGGAAATGAAGCAGAACTTAAAGATAAATCAAATAGGTTAAAAGAGTTATTACCTAAAGATTTAATATCAAATATTCTATTTTTGTACTCTCAATATGCAAATTTAGATATTAAAGATTTTTCAAAAAAAGTACAACAACATATAAAATCTCATGAACTAGATTTAAATGCTATATATTATGGTCCAGATATAGCAAGAGATATGTATGTAAAATTAAACTATATAAGTGGCATTTTGATACATTTAAAAGATAGATTAAAAGATAGATTATTGGTAGAAAAAATTGATACAAGAGGTGTTTTAAAATCACTTGCTCTATCAAATATATATTTAAACGAGTTTGAAGAGGCTTTTGCACAATATAATAAAATGATTGATGATATGAAAATAAAAGATACAAACACCTTATTCTTAGCCTCTGTTGCAGCTATTGGTGCAAATCATCATGAAAATGCCATCGCACTTTTAGAGTTGGCAAAATTAACAGATAAATCAAATTTAGATGCAAGATTGGCATTAGGACTTTTATATCAACAGGTAAAAAATTTCAAAGGTGCAAATTTTCAATATAAAATGTTTAAAGACAAAAAATTTATATCTGAATATTTTGACTTTGATATAGATTTAGAAAATAGATTAAATTAATGTTTTATACTCCAAAAATATACTCACAAAGTGAGATAGAGGTTAAAAAATCAAAATTTATCTCATATTTTGTACCATTTGAAGAGTTTAGAGAAAAATTAGAAAAT
>JACAEZ010000094.1 GCA_013388565.1 Campylobacterales bacterium
CTTTTTTCAAAAAATCTTTAATCCTATAAACTCTTTGCTCTTTTTTATCAATCATAGGTTCAAAATATTTATGAACTAGATTTCTATCTAAATCTAATATATCTTTTTCTCTATATTCACCTTCGATAGCTAATTTTAAAACTTTTTCAGATATATCAGTTGCTAAAATTTTAATATCACAACTTGATATATTTTGCAATGTTTCATGTAAAAACATAGCTACTGTATATGGTTCTTGCCCACTAGAACACCCAGCAGACCATATTCTAAGTCGCTTTGTGTTTTTCTTTTTAATGATATTTAAGATTTCTGTTTTCAAAAAATCCCACTGCCCTTTTTCTCTAAAAAATGATGTTACATTAGTTGATATAGAGCTAATAAGTATAGCTAACTCATCACCACTTCTATCTTTTTTTATAACTTCAAACAATTCGCCGTAACTTTTAAGTCCTAACTCCTTGACTCTTTTTCTAAGTCTTGACTGAACAAGAGTTATTTTATGTGGAGGAAGATTAATGCCAACATTATTATAAATATAATCTTGAAAAAGTTCAAACTCTTGTTTTGTAATTGGAATATCCATTATGCCTCGTTTGTGTGAGTAAACAGACCATCAACATTTAAGATAAGAGCTATTTCACCATTTCCTAAAATAGCGCCACCTGAAATTTCTCTAAGTTTTGACAAAGCTTCACCAATAGATTTTATAACAACTTGCTGTCTTCCTATCAACTCATCTACTAAAATTGCATATTTACCTTTTTCACTCTCTACACAAACTAAAGTAGATTCCCACACTGGTGGATTGTCTGTTGATATTTCAAGAGCTTTATTTAATCTTACAATAGGTAATATCTCTTCTCTTAAGTTTACAAATTCACCTTTTCCTTTTAATGAATGAACTATAGCTTTATCTGGTCTAAACGATTCTACTATAGAAAGTGTTGGAATAATATATGTTTCACTCGAGCTTTTTACAAGCATTCCATCAATAATAGCTAAAGTTAGAGGAAGTAGTATTAAAAATGTTGTCCCTTCTCCCTCTTTTGACATTATCTCTATTTTGCCATGCATAACCTCTAGTGAACTTCTAACAACATCTAGTCCAACACCTCTGCCAGATACATCACTTATTTTATCAGTTGTTGAAAAACCAGCTTGCATGATAAAATTAAAAATTTGAGTATCTGTTAATTCATCTTCACCATTATAAAGCCCTCTCTCTTTTGCTTTTTGCAAAACTTTTGTTTTTGATATTCCTCTTCCATCATCAGTTATTTCTATGGCTACATTTCCACCTTTATGAAATGCTTTTAGATGTATAGTACCATCAGCACTTTTACCTTTATTGACTCTATCTTCACTACTATCTTCAATACCATGGTCAATAGCATTTCTAAGCATATGAATTAATGGGTCTGACAAAGAATCAACCATTGTTTTATCTATTTCTGTATCTTCACCTGATATTACAAGTTTTATCTCTTTATTTACTTTTCTTGAAGTATCTCTTACAACTCTTTTCATCTTTTCAAATGTATCTTTAATAGGTACCATTCTAAGTGACATGACCCTATTTTGAATAAGTCTTGTAATTTTTGATAAAGTATCAAGTGTTTTCGTTACACCTTCATTTTTTATCTTTTTAATCTCTTCATTCTCACTTAAAAAGTTTTGTGCAATAACAAGCTCACCAATAGAATCAAATAGTTCATCAAGTTTATTTGTATCAATTTTTACAAATGATTTTTTTTCGTCATGATGAACAGGTTTTTTACTGTTTTCTTTTGTCTCATTACTTGATTGTACTTCATCTTTATCTTTTTTAGCCTCTACTTGTTTTATTTCTACCTTTTGTTCAATTTCAGGCTCTTTTGTTTTTGTTGGTTCAATTTCTGATTTTTTAATCTCTTCTATATAAAACTCTGTACTTTCTAAAAATTCAAAAACATCCTCTATATCATGTTTATCAAATTTAGAAGCTAAATATATAACAATATCTCCATGATATGATTTTAAAAGCTCTAATTTGTCAAGTGGTGGAACTTTTGTTAAATCCCAAGAGGTTTTTAAAAATCTACCTTTTAAAGCCAACATGTTTAAAAATGTTAAATGGTCATACCCTCTAAAATATATATCACTACCAAGTGTTAAAATAATTTTATAAAGAGTTTCATCTTTTTCTAAGTTTTGAAATAGTTCATTTTCATTTTCGTTACTATTTTGAACTTCTATATCCTCAAATTCTATTGCTAAATCATTTAATTTATTTAATGATTTATTAGATTTTTCAACAGGCTCTTCATTAAGAACTGCTCTTATATCTTGAAGACACTTTTCATAGTTTTCAGGCAATCCATCACTTTGTGTAATTTCATAAACTAAAACCTCTTTAATAATATCAACTGCTTCTAAAAAAACATCTATTGTTTCACTAGATACTTCAATATCAGAGTTTCTATAAAAATCAAGCACATCTTCAAAATGGTGTACAAATTCACCCAATCTTGTAAAACCAAATGAATTTGCACTTCCTTTAAGTGTATGAACACCTCTAAAAAGCTCATGTAATATAGCTTTCTCACTAGGATTTTGTTCAAACTCTATAATATCAACATCTAACTTTTCTATTATTTCATTGGCTTCTTCAATGAATATCTCTTTAAGTTTTTCTTTATTCATGTTATATATTCCAATCAATTTTTTGATATTTTTTAAAGCAATACTCACTATCAAACAGATTTATTTTAATAGTAGGTTTACTTTTTTTGATACTTGCTAAAAATTGAATTAAAGTAGAACTTTTCATATTTAAATCATCGCCAGTAACATTTACACTATCTATATAATTCAATCTTTCCATAATAAAAGATTTTAACTCTTCAAACTCATCAACCTCTATATCAAATCCTATTTCTAATCTATCACCATCTATATACATATTAAAGCTCTTTTAAATTTGAATTACCTAACGGAAATATTTCATCGTTAGATTTATTGCTTATCGCTTTTTTTGCATCTTTTTTTGTGGTATTGAACTTTTTTTAGTAACTCTATCTATCTTTTTAACTTCATGAACTATTTTATTAGGTTTGTTATCAAATGAGATATTATCCATATTGTAACCTACCATATTTGCAACATCTTTAATAATTTCAACCATAGACATAGCTTGTGCATTTAACTCTTCAGCAGCTGCTGCTGCTTGTTCACTAACAGCGGCATTTTGTTGAGCAACTTGGTCTATTACTCCCATAGATGATGCAACTTGATTCATACCTTCAGATTGCTCTTTAATTGATACAGCTATTTCACCTATAATATCTGAAGTTTTTTTAATCTTATCTACTATGAGTTCAAATGCTTTGTTAGTGTCATTTGCTACAATAGTACCCTCTTTAATCTGTTCTATTGATTGAGCGATTATACTCTCCGTCTCTTTAGCAGCAGTTGCTGACCTACTTGCTAAACTTTTAACCTCTTCA
>JACAEZ010000006.1 GCA_013388565.1 Campylobacterales bacterium
CTTCAACTGTAATAATCTTTTTTTCTGTACTTTTGATAGCATTTAGTGCTGCATAGAGTGTTGTTGTTTTTCCACTTCCAGTAGGACCTGTTACAAATATCATGCCATAAGGTGCTTTTGTGGCTTTTATAAATCTATTGAATGTGACACTATTCATGCCAAGTTCTTCGATTTTTATCATGACTTTTGATTTATCTAAAATTCTTAAAACTATAGATTCACCGTTCATGACAGGTAGACTTGAAACCCTAAAATCATACTCTTTATCAAACATTTTCAGAGAAATTCTACCATCTTGCGGTTTTCTTTTTTCAGCAATATCTATATTTGCTAGTAGTTTAAGTCTTGAACTAAGTGGCGGATAAATATCAGCATCAAATACAAAACTCTCATTTAAAATACCATCAATCCTATTTCTAACAATACAGTTATATTGGCTAGGCTCTATGTGAATATCACTAGCACGAGATAAAATCGCATTTTTAAAAATCATCTCTATTAGTTTTAAGACACTAGAACTACCTTTTGCATCTATTAAACCTTGGTTTACCTCTTTTCTTATATTTTCAACAGTATCACGAACTTTTTCATTTAATTCTAATTTTGCAATATATTTTCTAACTTGGTCTATTTTTGTAATTGCAACTTTTACTGGTAACTGTTTGAAAGCTCTTTGGATTATCTCTATTGCTTGAAGATTTAGCGGGTCACCAAAAGCTACAACAACATTAAACTCATTTTGTTTAATAGGAATAGCAAAATATTTTCTAAGAACTTCAAGAGATACTTTTGATGCAAGTTTAAAATCTATCTCAACAGAATCTAAATCATAATAATCTGTATTTAATATAACAGCTAATTTTCTTAAAATTTCCTCTTCGGAAGCTGGAAAGTCCATGATAATTGAGTCAAGATTTAAATTTCCAAGTCTGCACTGTTCAACAAAAAATTTTAATAATCTATTTTTATCTATATAACCAAGCTCTGTTAAAATTACAAGTATTTTCTTTCTAATTGGTAAACTTTTTTGAACACTTAATGCCTCATTTAACTGTTCATTTGTGATAAGCCCTTCACTAACAAGCCTATCACCAATCCTCATGATAGCCATTAATCAAATTTTCCTTTTTGTATTTCGTCTAATAACTCTTTTGCTTTTGTTGATTTAAAAGCTTCTATATATTGATTTAGTGCATTTATAGCATCATCTTTTTTACCAAGTTTTGCACTATTTTTAGCAAAAAACAGCCATGACTCTTCATTATCTGGTTCAGCTTCATTTATTTTCATTGTCCAAAACATAGATTTTTGATAATCTTTTTGATTATAATATGCCCTCATTAAAGAGTATGCAAATTTTATATCGTTTGTTGCATAATATTTGTCTCTCAACTCTTTTATGTCTGCAACACTATTTTGTTTTATCTCTATTGTACCTTTAGGTTTAAACTATTTTTCATGTTGTTCGTCATGAAGAGAGATTGTCTCCTCTTCTATCTGTTTTGAACTGTTTAAAAAAAGTTGTTTAGCTTCTAAACTCTCTTTTTGTTCCATTTTTTTATTAGTAACTTTATCTTTAATCTCTTCGGAAGATGGTTCAATTTGCTCTTCAATGATTGGCTTTTCTATATTCTCTTTTACATTTGGCAATGGTTGTGGTGTATATTTTGGAACTACCAAAACTTGTTCTTGTTTTGTGATATTTTGTTCAGATACTACTATCTTTTTTTCTTCTTCGAGTTGTTTTGATATTTCTATATTTGTTTTTTCAATATCTTTATTTAAAATGGAGATAGATATGTAAACTATTGTAAAAATTACAAAAAAAGAGAGTATTGTTAGTTTTATTACTCTATTTAACCTATACTTTTTCCACTTTTGTTCTAATGGTTCATATTCATACATGGATATATCCTAAGTCAATGGCACTCATCTCCAAAAACATGGCTCTGAAATTTTTTGTATTTACCATTGATGAATTTTTATTTTCATAATAGATTGCTATATCAAATATTTTGTAAAAAAATTTGTTAATTTCTCTTAAATTACCATTTGTGTAGTTATAAATTTTTTTTAAACTACTATCATTGAAGATAGATATTATTTCACTTAATGAATTTTGTAACATCTTTTTTTGAAAATATGTTTTGAAATCGCTAAAATCTATATTTTGAAGTTCGATTTTTTCCCAAACTCTACTTTTAAAATGTGCTAATTCAAACTTTTCATTACTATTTAATTTATGCAGTGAAAGTATAAATATAATCTTCTTTGTATCTGACAATACCCTTATAATATCCAGTATAGATTCACTATATTGTTGTGTTTCATCTAATAAAAATATATAGTAATCTATTTCACTGCTATTTAATAACTCTATTGTTTTGGACATGATAGACTCAACTTCTATATTGCTATCTGTATTGAACAAAATTTTATAAAAAGTTTGCAAAAAATCTTTCTCATTTTGAAAAGGTGTTAAAATAAGATTTATCTTCTCTTTATCTTTTAATTCAGAATATATTTTTCTAAGTAACATAGTTTTACCAGTACCTGGTTTACCATATATCATTGATAAAGGTATCTTATTTTCTATTACACTTTTTAATTTATTATATGCAAATGATGATTGACCAAGATTTATATAAGGAGTGTTATCATCTATAAATACATTTTTAGTTTGTTCAAATTTATTAATCAGAAAAGTCATATTTATATCCAAGTTTTTTAAGTGATATTTTAGAGCCATGTTCTATGATGTGTGGTGTTATTACAATTACCAACTCTTCACTGCTTTCAATGTCCACATTTGATTTAAAAAGCTCTCCCATGATAGGAATGTCGCCTAAAATTGGTACTTTTTGTTCATTAGAATTTGTATTTGAGCTAATAAGTCCACCCATGATTATCTTTTCACCATCTTTTACTTTTATAACTGATGAGAGCTGTTTTCTGTTTAAATCAGGAGGGATTTCTCTAACTGTTGTAGAACTTTTTTCAAGAGTACTATCAATCGAACTTAGTGAAGGATTGATTTTTAACATGATTTCATCATTTTCAAATACAGAAGGAGTAATATCAAGCAACACACCAGCAAATATAGATTTTATATCATAACCTGTTCTTGTTTGTATATTTGCATTATTTTGTGTATCTACGATTTGAGTTTGTCTATAATATATCTCTTTTCCAACAGAGATAAGTGCTGGTTGATTATTTAGTGTTAATACCTTTGGATTTGAGATAGATTTAACATCTCCATTTTTTTTCAAAAAACTAATAATATCTTTAATTTCAATCGCACCATTTAGTGTTAAAACACTTGAACCCCCAGATGTAAAGTTTAGTCTATTTGAACCAGCTTTATCTAAAGTTTGTGTGATAGTGTTTGTAATTGGGTCTGTATGTGCAACTGTAGCAGAATCTGCAAAAGTTGCACCCTCTTCAGCTGTTTTTGTACTACCTTTATTAAAATTTTTACCATACTCTATTGCTACATTTTGCAAAGCAAATATTTGATTCCAATCAATTCCAGTTTTATTTGATTTATCCAATAAAACACTATATAACTTCACATCTATCAAAACCTGTTTTTGTAATCTTTTTTCAAGTCTTTTTATGTAATCTTCAACAAGTTTTATCTGTTCATTTGTACCAGTTACTGTAATAAGTCCAGCCATTTTATTAATTAAAGGCTCTTTTACATCTACATGTGTATCAGTTCTAGCTAATAGCTCTTTAATCTCCTCTTTAATCTCTTTCCAAAAATTTGATTCATCTGTCGATTCTATCGTTGTGCCACTATCTGTAGTACTTGTAGTTGTTGAACCAGCTTGTTGTGTATTTGAGTTTTGATTTGAATTAGTACCACTTCCGCCACCACCACTTATTTGAATACCTGTATTGCTTTTTGCTGTTCTTTGTGTACTAAAATAATCCAATTTAAATGTCTTAGTTACAAGATAGTTTATTTTTAAAACATTATTTTCAAATGTGTAACCAATATCATAATCTTTTAAAATCAAATCAAATATCTCTAAAAGTGTCATATCTTTTATTTTTATATTTGATATTTCTTGATTTAACTTTTCATTTGATATTTGAGATTGCACAATAACACTAAAATCACACTGGTCTGATAGTTGAGATATAACATCCATGATAGTTACAGAATTTACAATATTTATATCTAAAAAGTTATTCATGCAACTATTTGCAGATAAATTTGTTATCAAAAATAGTGATAAAATAAATTTTTTAAACAATTGTTTCAATCTTTTGACTTTCTAATTAAGATAAGTTTGCTATCTTTTTTTAAATCTTTAATGATTATATCTCCATTTTTATTTTTTAAAACAATAAACTTATTTGTGACATTTGCTATTTGTAAATCATTAACAATATCATTTTTATTAAACCAAGTATCATTAATTTTAACCTTAGAACCTACAATTGCTTGTAATACAAATTGCTCTTTATTTGTTTGATTTTCATCTAATGAATTTAAAAACTCAAACGATACATCGCTCTCATTGTCGTCTAAGTTTGTTGATGGTAGAAAAGGATTTCGTAAAGTTGAAAGTTCATCTAAAGTTTGTGTATCTATACTACCTATTAAAGCATTTAACTCTTCTAATTTAAGAATATTTTCATTTTCTGCTACTAAATGAGAGACAAAAGTTATTAAAATTATAAAAATTGCTTTAAAGCTTAATCTCCCAACCATTTAACCTCATTTCAAATGTAATAACAGTATCACTTTTACCGTTTAATTCTATATTTTCTATCTCTATAAATGGTGAAAAACTCTCTATTTCACCTATAAAACCAAGCAATTTATAAAAATCACACTCACCTTTGATTACTGCTTCATGAGTTTTAAAAAAGTTTGGGTTATCAACTTTTTTGTCTTCTTTTTTATTCTTTATATTATCAATATTTAGCTTATAATGGTTTGATTTATCTGTTAAAAATGTTAAAAAATTGTACCAATCTTTATTAGAATTGATAAATTCTCCCAATTTTAGATTATAAAGCTCTTTTTTCTCACTTATTTGTGTTACTTTTAATTGGATTTGCTCTATCTTTTTATCTAAATTTTTAGAAATTTCTGTCTCATCATTCCCATATTTAGATAACAGTGTTAATGTATCATTTTTTGTTTTTATACTATTTAACAGATTATTTTTTTCACTATTTTGCATAGCTATTTTTTCATCATAATATGGCACTACAAAATAGAGTGTTATATATAAACTAATAACTATAGGAGATATAAATGCAATTAATCTCTCTCTTTTATTAAATTTTTCAAATCGTTCATCAAACTTTTCAAATAGAGAATTTATATAACTCATCTAATATAAACCTCAATATCACTTGTATATTTTTTATCAATTTTTGAAATCTCATCAAATGCTATTACAAAATCTTTTGATAAATTTTTTAAAAAATTTGTAATATAGTGTTCATCATTTGCAATAATGGCAAGTTTTATTACTGTTTGAAGATTTTTATTCTCTATTTGACATTTTTTAATATTTATATTATGAGCATTTAACTGTTTTATCGTATCTATCAATATAGAAATTTTTTCAGGATTTGATTTTTTTTGATTAAATACACTATTTATTACATGTTCTAACTTTTTTAGCTCTTGAGAAGTGTTTGTTAAAACTTGTTCAAAATTTTTCTCTTTTGTATTATATGATTGTACTATATTTGAAAAAGATGTGATTTTTGTATTCAACTGGGCATCAGAAACCCTTAAATTTTCACTCTCTATATTTATCAAAGTAGTTAAAAAATAGGCATACAAAGGATATATAGCAATAGAGGCAATGGAAGCTGCACTTAATAATAAAAATGAGAAACTTTGCTTTTTATATATCGGGAGAGGTTTTTCATAAATAGTAAAATTTATTTCACTATTTTTGCTATTTTCATAATCAATAGCAGATAAAAACATTAAGTTTATAAGCTGATTACTATGAGGTAAAAATGGAAAATTAAAATTAAACCTTTTTACATCAAACTCTGTTATTGTAGTAAACATCTCATAAAAATCTTTTTCAAGCCCATAATCAGAATCTATAAAAAATATTTCAAAATTTTCAATAGAGTTTAATCTTTTTACATATATTAAAATATCCATTAAATGGACTATTATGTCATTATATAAATTATTTAATGACATGATAAATTTTTGCTCTTTTTGCTTTAATTCATCTGTTGATAGTATAGATATAAAATTCTCAAAGTCAAAAATTTTTCCATAATACTCATTAAATTTCTCACTCAACTCTCTTATAGAAAATTTTAGTGATTTAAAAAATATACATTTTGCATCTTTATATACAACAATAAATGAGTCATTTAAACCAAAATATAAAAAGCAATGTATATCATCTGGTTCTAATATCTTTTGTTTATATAAAGCTTCAAATATAAATGCAGGAGATGCTATATAATCTATATATCTTGATTTTTCAACAAACGGCTCAAACTGTTTAACTATCGTTTCGCTATTTACTGCAAAAACATCATAATCTACATTTTCACCTTGCAATGTCTTTTTGATATAGTTTATTTTATAAAGTATATTTTCATCTAATACTAAATCTTGATATGTCTGAAACTCTATCAATTCTGCGATTGCATTTTTTTCACTATTTTTTGGTATCTCAACAGTTGCATTTATAATATCTTTTGAGTTTAATAATCCTATATATAAGTAGTTTTTTAATGGAGTAAACTCTTTGAACTCTCTAATTTTGTTTTTTTCTAGTTTGTAGTATGTAGCTTCTTGATAATCATAAAAAATTATATCACTCATTTATTTTCTTTAATTAAGATAGTTTAAATGCATATCTTCTAAATATAATAGAAGGTGTTGTAATTCCAAATGCGATAGCACCTAATGTTAATGTTGTTTTAGAGCCATTTTGTAGAAGTTTTAACATGTTTGTATCATTTTGCAATGTTGATGTTGCAAAATCTATAAAAGCTATCATGGTTTCATAAGCATAAATACCTGGCACTAAAACAATAGAACCACTTATGACATATACACTTTGTGGAATTTTCTGTAATTTAGCAAAAACTATTCCTAATACACTTATTGCAAATGCTGAAAAATATGTTGATATTTCATATCCTAAAAACATCTTTTCTATCAAAAAATCTCTTATCTCATATCCTAAACCACCTGTTAAAAATACAAAAAAGAGTGTCTCTTTTGGCGAACTAAATAGTATTGCAAACCCAATAGCTACCATACCTGCATAAAAAAAATCAAATAACATTTTTATATTCCAACTATTGAAATAGCACTCATCATGCCAAGTGCAATTCCAAGAGAAATTAAAATACCTCTTATACCTCTACTGATTGCATTTGTATAGTGTGCTTTTAGCATATCTTCAAAAGCATTTATCAAAGGAACTCCTGGGACTAACATTAAAACTGCACTACTAATTGGTACATGAGATACATAAAAAAGTTTTACAAAAAAAGATGAAATTAGTGTCGTGACAAAAGATGTTATTATGACTACTAAAAAAGGGTTTACTTGATTGTTTGATAACATAATTCTAACTACCATGCCACTACTTGATGCTATAAATGTAATTAAAAAAACTATCAATGAAGATTCTATTAATTGGCTAATAAAAGCACATGCAAGTGCTGAAGCAACTATTTTTAATATTGGTGGGTAGTTTAAATGGAGTAAATGGATATGTTTTAATCGAATTAAAGCTTTTTTTATCTCTTTTGGATTTAATTCAATCTGATTTGTAATTCTATGAATTTCAGTAATTATTGAAAAATTTACCTCTTGTTTTGGAGCTCTTTTTATTTTTGTTACTGTTTTATCATCTATATTTACATTTAATATTATCGTATAAGGCAAAATTACTACCGTGTAATCTTTTATGTTACATATTTTTAATAATTTTGAAATACTCTCTTCTACATCTTGTGTTTGTGCCCCATACTGAAGTAGAAGTATTCCAGCATGAAGAGCTGTTTCTATAAACTCTGTTTGAAATTGAATCAATTTTTACCGTTTTTAATCATGGTTTTGCTAATTGATAAAACCATACCAATACCAAAAGCTAAAGCCCAAAGAGAGCTACCACCATAACTCAAAAATGGAACCGCTATCCCTTTAACTGGTGTCAATCCTGAAATACCAAATGAATTTATCAAAAATGAGAATGATATAAGCAGTGCCACACCCAAACAAAATAGAAAATAGACTTGATTTTGACTCCTATTTGCTATTTGGAATATTCTAAAAATTATAAAAAACATTGTCACTGTTACAAATAAAAGCCCAATAATTCCTGTCTCTTCAGCAATACCTGCTAATACAAAGTCTGTATGAACTTCACTTAAAAACCCTAGTTTAAATATACCATTTCCAACACCTGTACCAATAATTCCACCATTATATATGGCATTTAATGAGTGTGAAATTTGGTAAGGTTCTGGTGCATCTTGAATTCGCAAATGTACAGCAACTGCTTCTGGAAATAGTGAAAGTACAAAATTTTGGATACTGCCCCACCAACTTTTTACCCTTAATATCCTATGTTCACTTGTTATAATAATAATCAAAGCTGCGAAAATTGCACTAATTATCAAAGAACCAAACAGTTTTATACTACTTCCAGCACTAAATAACATGATTGTCAAAGTCAAAGCTATTAAAACAATCTGTCCTAAGTCATTTTGCATAACAGCTATAAGAAGAATAACTATAAAAAACACGAATGCATAAGGAAGTATCAATTTAACCTCTTCAAGCATTGTAATTTTTTTATTCAATGAAAATTTTCTTGAAAAGCTAAAAGCCAAAAAGAATATAAACCCTATTTTGAAAAACTCAACTGGTGCAATCGAAAGAGGTCCTAATCTTATCCATCTTTTTGCCCCACCAGCACTTGTAGCAAAACTTTCTGGTAAAAATGGCATAATAATCATACCCAATAATCCAAATGTCAAAAGCATAAATCCAACTTTTTTAATCATCTTATCAGGGTTTTGGATAGCTAAAATCCAAATAATACAAATAGCCAAAATACCAGCAAAAAGTTGTCTAATAAAAAAGTGATACCACTCATAATTTAAACTCAAAACAGAAAATGTTGAAAGTGAATATGATGATATTACACCTATCGTAATCAGTAATGAAACAGCAAAAAATAGATACTTATCAACCATTTTTAATTTTATGCTTTTATATCAAGTATAGTTTTTGTCATCTCATCTTGTGTTTGAATTGATTTTATATTTGCTTTTACATCTTTTTCAATCTCAATTTCAGCAGTTACATTTTTAACCAAATCAACACCACTATCAAAAAGATTGTTTCTCTCTTTTGCTACATTATTAAAATTGTTAAAACTTGAAGTTAATGAATTTATATTGTTAATCATGAGGTTATTCCTTTTTGTTTATATAATGTTTTACAAAATTTCTATTTCAAGATTTGTAAATTTTTGAAGATTTTTGAAATCGCTATCAAAAGTAATAATTTTTGAACAATATTTTTCAGCTGTTTTTAGATGTATAACATCATTTATATTTTTGCAAAATTTAATTTCTTCACATAATAAATAAGACTCTTTTACTAACTTTTTGTCAATCGAGCCTTGTATATATTTAGAAAAATATTTAACCCTTTCTTCACTAACATCTAACATCTTTATTTTAGATAGAACAAAAATGAATTCACTAAAAACTAAAGGAGATATAAAAAATCTATCTTCAGCTATAGCTTTTTCAACAATTTCCATTGACCGTTTTTGTCTATCTTCAATTTGATTAATAGAAAAATAGATAAGCATGTTTGTATCAAAAAATATCACTGTTCATGTCCTCATCAAGCTTTGTTAAATCTAAATCACTTTCAAATTTAGGAATATTTTTACTTAACTTTCTAAACTCTTCAACCAACTTATCTGTTGATTTTTTTCTTTTTTTACTCTTTTTTTCTTCAATCTCAAAAACCAAAACTTCAACACTTTTATTTATGTACTCTTTTGGAATTTGTATTTGAATATAGTCATGACTTGGTCTTATTATCTCTCGTACCATAAAACTACTCCTTTATCAAAGCTCTATTTAACACCTCGTCAATAGTTGAAACAGCGATAATTTCGAGATTTTGTTTTACCTCTTCTGGAATATCATCTAAATCTCTTTCAAAATTTTTCTTAGGAATTAATACTTGTTTGATTTTTGCTTTATATGCAGCTATTAGTTTCTCTTTTAGCCCACCTATTGGTAACACTTTTCCTGTAAGTGTAATCTCACCTGTCATGGCAACATCAGCTTTTACTTTTTGGTTTGACAAAATCGAAGCTATACATGTAGCCATCGTAATTCCAGCACTAGGTCCATCTTTTGGAGTTGCACCTTCTGGTACATGGATATGCAAATCATATCTTTTATATATCTCACTTGCTTGTAGAGTTGTGTTTTCACTCTCCTCTTTTGCATTTTTTGGGATTAACTTTTCATCTATTTTTAGCTTATTCTCATCAATCAAAACCTTTACAACACTGTAAGCTATTTTTGAAGACTCTTTCATAACGTCACCCAAACTTCCAGTTATTTGCACAACACCTTTGCCTTGGATTTTCACACTCTCTACTTTCAGCACATCACCACCGACAGATGTCCAAGCTAAGCCATTTACAACACCTACAACACTCTCTTTATCAATCTCATCAATTTCAAAAACCATCTTGTCTAAAAACTCTTTATAATTTTTCAACGAGATATTTATCTTTTTAGTTTCACTATTTTGCACTATCTGTTTTGCACATTTTCTAAAAACTTTTGCGATTTGTCGTCGAAGATTTCTAACACCAGCTTCTCTTGTATATTTTTCAATAACCTCTTTTAAGGCATCATCAGAGATTTTTATCTCCTCTTTTGTGAGTCCATGTCGCTTTAACTCTTGTGGAATTAGATACTTTTTGGCGATTTGAAACTTCTCTTGTGGAGTGTATGAGCTTACCATGATAATCTCCATTCTATCTCTAAGAGGTGTTGGAATAGAGCTAATATCGTTAGCAGTAGCTATAAAAATCACTTTGCTCAAATCAATATTAAAATTTACATAGTGGTCTCTAAATTTTTCATTTTGTTCAGGGTCAAGTATCTCTAAAAGTGCAGCCGTTGGGTCACCTCTAAAACTTCTACCAACCTTATCTATCTCATCTAACACAACAACAGGGTTCATCTCTTTAGCATCTATAAGCCCTTGAATAATTCTCCCAGGCATTGCACCAATATAAGTTCTTCTATGACCTCTAAGCTCATTTACATCTTCAAGCCCACCAAGAGCAATTCTTACAAGTGACCTTTTTAAAGCTGTAGCGATAGAGTTTGCTAGTGAAGTCTTACCAACTCCTGGAGGTCCTGCAAAACACAAAATCGTACCTCTATCAGATTAATCAGATTTTCCTCTTAAATTTAAAAGCTCTCTTACTGCAAAAAATTCTACAATTCTCTCTTTTGCCTTTTCTAGTGAATAGTGGTCTTTATCAAGATGTTTTTGAACCTCTAAAATATCAAGTTTTTTAGTTGAATATTTGCCAAACGGAAGCTCTAAAACCCACTCAATATAGTTTTGAATTAAACTAGCATCTGCACTTTCTGGGTGCATTTTAGACAATCTATCAATTTGTTTGGTTATCTCTTTTATCGCATCTTCATCTAAATATTTTTTGATTTTTTCTAGCTTTTTTCGATACTCTTCTATCTCTTCATCTCGTTGATTATCAATGCCTAACTCGTTTTGTATTTGTTTTAGTTGCTCTTTTAAAAAGTACTCTCGATTTACTTTTTCTATTTTTACATTTACTTTTGAACGAATTTCTTTTTGAAGTTTGCTAGATTCGATATTTTCAACTATCAAATCAATCAACATAAATAGTCTTAATTCGATATTTTCTTCAATAAATAGTCTGTAAGCTTGTTCTTTTTTTAGTTTTATGTAGCTTGATATAAGGTCTGCAATTCTATTTGGTTCATCATTTTCATCAATCGCTCTAATCAAATCTGGCGAAAATTGTTGATTTATATTTGAAAGATATTTTATTTTTTCTCTTAAAATATTTAAGATAGCTACCACTTTTGAACTATCATACTGTTTTGTGGTTATTAAATCAACAGTAGCTATTAAAGGATTTGTATCAACTTCATCAATAATTCTACCTTTTGCCAAACCTTGAAATAAAATTTTTATTCTACCATCAGGAAGTGTTACCTTTCTCATGATAGTGCCTATAACACCACTATTATATATAGTTTCAAAATCTCTTTGTCCTTCATGCTCCTCTTTTGAAGGTACTATCATGACCGTTTGATTGTGTTCTATGGCATAATTTACTGCTTTTATATTTTTATCATCGCTCAAAAAAATAGGCGAAATCATAAATGGGTACAGAAAAAAATCATCTTCTACAATTATAGGTACATTAGAAGGGAATGAATATTCACTCAACGGCATGTGTATCCTTTATTCAAAAATTTCACGAATGAAACTATCTCTAGCCTCTTCATACTGCAAATTTTTAGCCCAATAAGAGCTGTTTTTGTTTCTATAATATTCAGATGCACTTATCTTATCTCTTCTATCATAGAGTGAAGCTATTTGATAATTTAAATCTATTTTTGCTAAAACCATTTTTGTAAGCATAGTTTTTACATCTAAAATAAATTGTGAGTTAGGATACTCCATGATAAATCCATTTGCCTCTTCTACACTCTCATCAAGTAATTTTTGGTCTCTATATTTATATTTAAATGATAAAAAGTTTGCTTTAATTTTTAAAAACTTTGGATAATCCAAACTCTTTTTATCACCAAATCTTTTTATATACTCATCAAAATAAAAATTTGCTAATAAATACTCTTCATGATTCATGTGAGCTGTTCCTAAAAGTATCATCGCGTCACTTAAAAAAGGGGAATTTATATGTTCACTTTGAAGTGATGTAAAGTAATTGTCTGCTTGTTCCAAGTCACCTTTTGATGCTTCAAAAACCAATTTTTGGTACCAATATAGTGCTGGTTTGTTAAATTCTTCATCAACTTTAGATGAACATCCTATTAAAAATAAGGCAAATATGCCAACTGCAAAATATTTCAACATGTAAAATCCTGTGTTTAAAATTTCGGAGATTTTATCTAAAACTTAGTTATTGCACAATAAAATTTTTAACTTTGAGATGTTATAATGGTTAAAACCAAATTAAAAGGATTTTCTTATGCTTTTTGATATTGCTATGCCAATTCTTGGCTTTGATGATTTAAAAAAAGTAAAATTAACAAAAATAGATGAGCTTTTTATGAAACTTGATAATGTTGAAAGCGATAAACCGTCTTTTACACTTATAAATCCATTTATGCTTAGAGATTATGATATAGAGTTGCCAGATAGTGCAAAACAGATTTTACAATTAGATGAAAATGCAAATGTTCTTGTATTAAACATCATGATAGTCAATTCTCAAATAGAAAATTCTACAATAAATTTTATAGCTCCATTAGTTTTTAATGTTGATAAAAATCTTGTAGGACAAGTCATTCTTGATAGCAATAAATATACAAACTATGGAATTATGGATAGTTTGTCAAATTTTATAAAAACAGATGAAATTTATGAATAAAATAGTTGTTGTTGGTTATGGCAAAATGGCAAAAGCCATTTGCGACGGGCTTAGAGATGATTTTGAAATAGAGTTAGTTGGTAGAGATTTACAAAAAGCTAAAAAATTTAAAGATGAATTGAATTTAGAGTGTAGTATATATGAATTAAAAAACTATGATATATCAGAAAAAATAGTCTTGTTATGTGTAAAACCTTATGCAATTGATGATGTTTCAAAAGAGTTGATAGGTCAAGCAAATGTATTAATATCAATTTTGGCTGGAACAAGATTAGAAAAATTAAAATCCAAAATATCTGCAAATTATGTTATCAGAGCTATGCCAAATGTTGCTGCACAATATAAAAAATCAATAACTACAATCACTGGAGATATATTGGCAAAAGATGTAGCAGTTGAGGTTTTGTCAAAAATTGGTCAAGTTGTTTGGCTAAATAGCGAAAAAGAGCTTGACATTGCAACAGCACTTGGTGGAAGTGCTCCTGCATTTTTATCAATAGTTGCTGAAAGTTTGATTGATGGTGGTGTAAAAGAGGGGCTTAAAAGAGATGATGCGACAGTTGTAGTAAATACTTTATTTGAAGGATTTAGCTATCTCCTAAAAGATATACATCCTGCACTTATAAAAGAGTCTGTCATGAGTCCTGGTGGTACGACCGCAGAGGGAGTTTTTTCACTAGAACATGACAAAATCAGGTCTGCTTTCATGAAAGCAATTCATAAAACAAATCTAAAAGCAAAAGAACTATCTAAAATCTAACATCTATATACACTTCGTAAAAAAACTACTTAACACAAACTTTTTGAGTTTGTGTTTCTTTTTAAATCATCAATCTTTAAATAAATATTAATTTAAGTAATTAAATATTAGTATATTATATAAAATTTATATAAAGGGATGGAATTGAAAAAAAGTGTTACTACCAATATTAGCCCTATTTGGCTTGGCAAATGGAGATACATTTTCAACATCAAACATACAGTTAATGCATGGTATTGATTTTGATAAGGTTATAGGAAATCAAGTTGATGATAAGTTTAGTACATTGACTTATGAAAATTTTACTGCTTGGGAGTATGGAGACAACTATTTCTTTGCAGATTTTACTCATGCTACATTTAAAAATGACAAAAAATATGAGATTTATGCAGAACTTTCTCCTAGATTTAGCATTTCAAAAATATCAAATCAAAATTTGTCTGTTGGAATTTTAAAAGATGTATATGTTGCTGGAACAGTAGAACAAGGTGATGGTTTTCAAAATAGACTTGGTGGTTTGAGTGTTGATTTGGATTTGCCATATTTTTCTATATTTTCAATAACTCAAACAGTTAGAAAAGATTATTTTGATGAAAAAAAGATATGCAAACGACACTTGTTTGGAAAATGCCTTTGAGTATAGAAAATTTTAATTTTTCATTTGAAGGTTTTGTTGACAAAACTTCACAAGATATAATATATCAGCCTCAAATATTGCTTGATATGGCATGTATTGGCATGAATAAAAACAAAGTGTTTGCAGGTGTTGAGTTTTATGGATATAGACATGATGATTTAGATATTGCTGAATTTAAACCACAACTCATGATAAAAGCCGTCTGGTAAAAACATGCTTTTTAAAATCATCTGTTTAATAGCTTTTTTAACTATTTTTGCATTTGCAGATGAGTTAAAACATGTAAAATTACAACTTAGATGGTTACACCAATTTCAATTTGCTGGTTATTACATGGCAGTTGAAAAAGGTTTTTATAAAGATATGGGGCTTGATGTTGAGATAATAGAGGGTTTTAAAAAACACTCTACAACAGAGGTTTTAGAAAAAAGAGCAGATTTTGGTGTTGGAAATGCTGGAATTGTATATGAACGGTTAAACGGTAAGAAAGTAGTCTCATTAGCAACAGTTTTTCAACACTCTCCAAATATTTGGTTGATTAGAAAAGATTCTAATATCTCGTATATAGAGGATTTAATCGGCAAAAAGTTGATGATGACAAAAACAGATGAAAATATAGAACTACTTGCTATGTTTGTAAATGAAGGTATCCCTCTTGATAAATTAAATATCATAGAGAGTTCTTATAATTTAGATGATTTGATAGATAGAAAAGTTGATGCTTTTAATACTTACTATTCAAATGAACCATTTTTCTTAGAGCAAAAAGGTATAGAATATACTATCTTACAACCACATACTTACGGCATGGATTTTTACAGTGATTGTCTATTTACATCTGAAGAGTTTTTAAATAAAAATCCAGAAGTTAAAAAAGTTTAGAGAAGCATCACTAAAAGGGTGGGAATATGCTCTAAATCATGTAAATGAAACCATAGATATTATTATGGAAAAATATAACACACAAAATAAAACAAAAGAACATCTATTATATGAAGCAAAAATCATAAAAGAGCTAACAATGCACCATGTAATAGAGATAGGACTTACAAATATCGGCAGATGGAAACACATAGCAGATACATTCGTCTCTTTTGGCATGGTAAAACCAGACTATAATTTAGATGGTTTTATCTATAATCCAAACCCGCCTACAGATTATACACCTTTGAAAATTGCTTTGTCTATTATTGCAGTTATATTATTTTTGACTATTTTTAACAATATCTCTACAAAAAGATTAAATACAAAATTAAAATCTGAAATAGAAGAAAAAGAGTTGGTACAAGAAGAGTTAAAAGCTATCAACGAAAATCTGGAAAATTTAGTAAAAGATGAGGTTGAAAAAAGATTTGAAGCAGAGATGATTTTTAGGGCTATTTTTGAAAACTCTCCAATAGGTATCGTTGTTATAGATTTTAAAAATATGAAAATAAATCCAAATGGTACATTTTTAAAAATGTTAAAGTATGAGTTTGATGAAATATCACAAATGAATTTTTTAGATTTGGTATGTCATGAAGATTTTACATCTTTAAAAGAAGATTTTGTTTTTTTGCTTGATAAAAAATATATAAGTATAAACAGACATATTTGCATGAACACAAAAGATAAAGAGTTAATTGATTTAAATATTTATGCGAAAATTATAAAAAATGAGCATACTTTTGCAGATAAAATATTGGTTGTTTGTGAAGATATAACACAAAAGCTAAAAATAGAGCAAAAACAAAAAGAGCATGACATGATGATGTTTCAGCAAAGTAAGATGGCGATGATGGGTGAAATGATTGGTTCTATCGGTCATCAATGGAAACAACCATTAAATGTGTTGATACTCATGATAGTAGGTTTAAATTGTTCAAATCTTGATAACACTATTGATAATCAAAAAAATAGATAATTTTTGTAAAAAATCATCTCAATTGATAGAGTACATGTCTTCAACTATAAACGATTTTAGAAATTTTATATCTCCAAATAAAAGAATAGAAGAGTTTACTGTTTTAGAAGCTATTAAAAATACACTATTTTTAGTTGATTATAATTTTAATTTGTTAAATATCTTTGTAAATCTTGACAATATTGACAAAGATATTATTATAGTTGGCAATAAAAATGAGTTTATACAAGTTTTGATAAATATTTTAAATAATGCAAAAGATGCAATATTAGAAAAA
>JACAEZ010000095.1 GCA_013388565.1 Campylobacterales bacterium
CATCTTTTTTTACAAAAGCTCTAACAATATAACTATTATTTGAATCTGCTTTTGAAGGGTCGTTAAAATCATCAGCAGTTATTGTATATGAACCATTTGTTTTACCAGTTACTGGTGCTTTTAAAAGAGGTGTTGTAAATTCTGTATCGCTTGTATCATAAAGCTGAACTTGCGGTGGATATTCAAGTACAACATCATCAGTAGTTGTATCATAAAGTGTTTTTGATAACATTTTATTAGTTGTTTTAGAAGATGTTAAACCATCTAAACTAATTTTACCAGATACAACAGGAGGCATTTCAACAGTTCCATCAATAGAAGAATTTTGTTTATTGTTTACCCAAAAACCATCTCCAACAGATATTTTACTTAAATTTGCAATATTAGCAGCTGATAGTTTTGAAGCCAATGTACTATCTGGACTGTATGCTTGCCAAGAACTTCCCGTCCATTTCCAAATAGTTGTATATTTAGACGAGTCACTAAATGTAGATGTAACATTTATACCGCTACTTCCCAAAGGTGATAGTAGATGCCAACCAGTTGTAGCTAACTCTATTTTTGTAGATGTTGGAGCAGAGCCATTAAGTGTAATATTAAATTCACTTGATGAATTTACCCAAAAACCATTACCCGCATTTATCTCTGTAAGTTTTGGGATATTAGCATCTGATAATTTAGTAGCTAATGTACCATTTGGTGAAAATGCCTGCCACGAACTTCCCGTCCATTTCCATACAGTAGTTGCATTTTTAAATAGTGTACTATTTACAGTTACACCATTTAACTTTGAACCTAATAAATTCCACCCATTTTTGACTGTTAATGTTTGTGTATCTGCAAAAACAGATGTGCCAAACATTAACGATGAAGCAATTATTGAAATTCTAAATTTACTCATTGCACTTCCTTTTATATTTTAAAGTAATACTATTCTACTCTTTTTAACTTTAAAACTTATAAAATTGTCGGGCAAGTACGGTTCTTAGGGGAGGATGTCACTGTGAGGTGGTGTTCTTACCCGACTTTAATTTCCGTTTACGGTTGTGACCCCAATTTCCAGCACCTTGACATAAAAGGTACCAAATGCGACATGTGATTTAAAAGAAACTTAATTTAAGTGATATTTAAATCGCATAAGGAAAAAAACCCATTTGTAGGTCGGCACCCATTAATCAACATTTTATAGATTATTAGATAAAATCAATTCAATTATTAAATCAACTTTTAGGATACAAATTTGAGTTCGTTTAGTTTAATCAACTTTTATATTTTGCGAAAACCAAATCTACATGAAATAACAACTTTTCGTAAAAGTGGTGTGTCATGTTAGTTTTGGGTAGGAAATATAAATTTACACAATTTGAACTTGATAGACTCAAAAAAAAATTTAAAAATATAAATATAGTTGCATATACAAATAGAGAACAACAGGATGTATTACATGAGTTAGAGAGTATCGTAAAATCAAATGGCTTTGATATTTTGGTCTTAAATACGAAAGCAACAGTAGGTGATGAGATAATAAAATATCTAACAAAACTTCAATTTGAAAATAGAAGTAAAAAATTAAGAGTTATATCTATTGAGCATTTCATGGAAGAGTTTTTACATAAATGCTATATTCCAGATGACCATCAAGATTTACACTTTTTAGAAGACATAAAACCATACTCAAAATGGCAATATATCCAAAAGCGATTTATTGACTATTTTGGTATCTTTTGGCTTTTTCTATTCTCATCGCCTGTTATGTATATATCTCAAAAGAAGATAAAAGAGCAATCCCCAGGAAGTATATTATTTAGACAAGATAGAGTTGGGATAAATGGAAAGACATTTTTATGCACAAAATTTAGAACAATGCATGAAAATAGCTATCATGACCCATATACAAGGGAAAATGATAGTAGAATATTTCCTTATGGACAGACTATGAGAACTACGAGAATTGATGAATTGCCACAGATGATAAATATTTTAAAAGGTGAAATGCACCTAATTGGTCCAAGAGCGGAGTGGAATATTTTGGTTGAAAACTATGAAAAAGAGATACCATACTATAACGAACGACATTTAGTTAGACCTGGCATTACTGGTTGGGCTCAAGTGAATTACCCTTATGGACAAAATATAGAAGATACAAAACAAAAACTCATGTATGATTTATACTATATCAAACATTGGAACATATTTTTGGAGTTAAAAATCGTTTGGAAAACGGCTATGACGGTTATTGGGAGGAAGGGGTTATGAAACAACTATCTTTTAAACTGTAATAGTTTTGATAATGGTTTTAAAACTATTCTCAAAGGATTGATATAAAGTCCATTTACCTTCCAAGCCTTGTAACTCTCAATATTTGCTTTCAAAATATTTGACAAACTTCTATTACTCTCTCCACCAACTCGCATTTTGACAAATACCTTATTTATATATGATGATTTTAATTTATATCTCTCTAAAAATCTTAGCATTATTTCATAATCTGCAGCAATTTTAAAATCAAGATTAAAAACTCCATATTTATGATAACATTCTCTTTTGATAAAAAATGTAGGATGTGCAGGATGCCAACCTTTTTGAAACAATCCTCCGCTAAACTCTCTTGATTTCCAATATCGAACTACTTTTGATGTATTATTCATGTCTATATACACCAAATCCGCATAAATACAATCTATATTTTTAGTTGTAAATTCATTTGCTACAATTTCTAAAATATCGTTACTACTATAAAGATCATCACTATTAAGTATGCCTACTATATCTCCTGTAGATAATCCTATACCTTTATTCATTGCATCATAAATCCCTCGGTCTTTTTCGCTGATAAATTTATTTATCTTATCTCCGTAGCTTTGGACGATCTCGACAGTACCATCGCTACTAGCACCATCGACCACGATATACTCGATATTTTTATATGTCTGCCCCAGCACCGAGTCTATAGCATCTCGTATCGTTTTTGCATTATTCCAGACAACGGTGATGATAGAGATTTTTGGGTTACTCACTTATTTTTCTTTCCCTTTTCCAAGCAGCAGGATTCCCTTGATATACTCCAAACTCTTCAAGGTCTTTTGTGGCAACACTTCCAGCAGATAAAACACTATGACTTTTACAAATTACACTAGGGCAAACAGTTGCTTTGGCTCCTATCCAAACACCACTTTCAAGCACTATCTTTCCTAGTGTCAGATCAAAAGCTTCTTTTTTATAGTCATGGCTCCCTGTAAGTAGATATGCTCCTTGTGATAAGCAAACATTGTTTCCAATAGTTACTTGAGCCAAATTATCTATCCACACTTCTTCACCTATCCAGCAATGATCTCCGATTCTAAGAAACCATGGGTACTTTATAGATACATTTGGCTTTATTACCACTCCGCTTCCCACTTCAGCACCAAAAGCCCTTAAGATTATAGATTTCACACTTGAAGGAAAAGGAATCATAGTTTTAAAAATAAATATATTCACAAAATACCAAACTATTATTTTGATTTTTCTAGCTGGTTTGTACCAGCTGTTGTTAAATTTACTTAAATCTACTTCAGTCACTTTCAATTATACCTATAAGATTTTTTATAAAGTTATTCTTTTTATATAAATTATTATACTTATCTATTGC
>JACAEZ010000108.1 GCA_013388565.1 Campylobacterales bacterium
CATCTTTACTCCCGCCACCAAATATACTAGCTGGTGTAGATGTGTGATGAGGATTTCTAAAACTTCTAAATGGCTTAAAATCTGGCTCTTTATTTGAAAATGTATCAATTACTGCTTTTTGTAAAATCTCTTCTCTACTCATTGGTGGGAGTATGTATCTAAGCCTTTTTGCTATCATACTTTTTCCACAACCTGGGCTTCCTTCAAGCAGTATATTATGAAAACCACAAGCTGAAATTAAAGCTGCTCTAAGGGCAATCTCTTGTCCTCTTACTTCATGAAAGTCCATTTCAAAACTGTTTATAAAATAGTATTTTTCATTTTCAAGAGTAATAGAGTCAAAGTTTAATTCATGATTTGTGAAATTTTCTTTTAATGATTGGTTATCAAAAAATTGTATAATCTCTTGTAGATTGTCAAATCCATAAATTTCAATATTTGGAATATTTGCTATCTTTTTTGCACTTTTATTGGAGCAGATGACTTTTGAAATAAGATTTTGTTTAGCTAGTGATAAAATGTGTATAAATATCTCTTTTGTATCTTTGATTGTTCCATCAAGACCCAATTCACCATAGATAAAGTATTGGCTTAAATCTATCTCTTTATCAAAAGTAGCTATTAAGAGTGCTATTGGTAAATCAAAATGTGAACCACTTTTTCGTATTTCTGATGGAGATAAGTTTAAAGTTATTTTAAGAGGTGGAAATTTGAAATTTATAGAATCTAATGCAGATTTAATTCGCTCTTTTGACTCTTGAATAGAAGAATCAGCAAGTCCTACTATATTAAATGATGGAATTGCTCTTAGAAAAGAGGCTTCAACATCTATAACAACAGCATTCAAACCGACTAAACTAGAGCAGAAGCTTTTTTTCACAAACTATCTTTTTGGTTTTGAAATCTTTTTTTGCTCTTTTTCAAACTTTTTTCGTTTTAGCATAGTGAGTCTTTCTATAAATAATTTACCGTTTAAATGGTCTATTTCATGTTGAAATGCAACAGCTAAAAAATCTTCAGCTATAATTTCGCAAGTTTCACCATATCTATTTAGAAACTCTACTTTCAAGTAACTAGCTCTAATTACATCTTCGTAAAATTTAGGTACACTTAAACACCCTTCATTATATACAATCTCACCACTTTTTTCTAAGATAGTTGGATTTATAACCTCTAATAAATCCTCTTTTTTTTGGTTTCCATCATTATCAATAGGATTAATTATTAAGATATTTAGCGGTACACCAATTTGAATTGCTGCAAGTCCAACACCATTTTTAGCTATCATCGTTTCATACATGTCATCTAACAGTTCATGAAGTGTTGAATCAAATATTTTTACATCAGTTGATTTTTGATGTAACTTCCTGTTTGGATAGGTTAATATCTCTCTAATCATGACAAGTTTTAAGCTTCGTCTTGTTTACATACAAAAAATGGTTTTGCTGGATTTTCGTCAGAACTTTGAAGAGCAAGCATTGCACATGAGATATTTTCTTCTACAGACCTTTCTGTTTTAACAGAAGCTATACCTATTGAGATATTTAAACTCACCTCTTTGTCTGCTATAAAAAAGTTTGTTGATTTTACAAGTTCACTTACTCTTTCACTTGTCTTTTTAGCACCAAAAAGATCTGTGTGTCTAAGTAGCATGACAAATACACCATCTTGAAAATATGCCACAATATCACTTCTTCTTGAAGTTTTTAAAAGTAGTTTTGAGATTGTTCTATTCATGACCATTAATGTTTTTTGGCTATCTATAGTTTTTGCAACACTGTTGCTAAGTTTTGATAAAATAATTGTACTTTGATGATTGTACTGTTTTATAGATTTTATCTCTTTTTCTATTTGGCTTAAGAAGTATCGTTTATTGTAAATACCAAATTGAGAATCAAATATAGTCTCTTCTTCTACCTCTTTTACAATCGCTGCATTTTGTTGATATAAATCTTTTAACACAACACTTTGATTTTTAATAATAGTTAAAAGTTTATCTAAATCTTTATTTAATCCAGAAACTATATTTTGAACAGCTAATTGATTATTTACATTAGAGATTTCTTTAACTCTTTTTTTAGATATATCAGACATTAAAGAGATGTTTTTATAAATTGCAGAGACATTTTTTAAGATTTCTCTAACATTTGTAAAACTCTCTTTAATTCGCTTTTCAATAACCAATCTTTTATCGCCACCATCTTCATTTTCTAGCTCCATGAGAGAGTGGATTTTCTTTTTAAACTCTTCTGGTTTTTCATCTAAAATTTTTTCAAAATATGTAGCAAAATTTGAGGGTACTGGTGGAATATTTTCTTCAATTAGTTTATCTAAAACCTCTTTTGAAAATGATTCCAATGAATCGCTTTCATTGCCAAATCCTGCTTGATTATTAAAGCTCGAGCCGAAACCACCACCTTTTGAAGGTGCAGAGCCAAAATCGCTACCAAAAGATAGGCTACCATCATCAAATGGACTCATCATTACCCCCAATTTTACTATTTAAAACTTTTTTCAAGAACTTTGTCAATTAATCCATATTCAACTGCTTCAGATGCACCCATGAAAAAATCCCTATCTGTATCTTTTGCAATTTTTTTCAATGGTTGTCCAGTTTTTTCAGCTAATATATCATTTAAAAGACTTTTAAGTCTTAAAATCTCTTTTGTTTGAATCTCTATATCAGTAGCTTGACCTTGAGCACCACCTAGTGGTTGATGAATCATAATTCTACTGTTTGGAAGAGAATATCTTTTACCTTTTGTTCCACAAGCTAATAAAAATGCCCCCATAGAAGCAGCTTGACCAATACAAATAGTACAAATATCTGGTTTTATATAATTCATTGTATCGAATATGCTTAATCCACTTGTAATAACACCACCTGGTGAATTAATATATAGATAAATATCTTTATCAGGGTCTTCAGCTTCTAAAAATAGTAATTGAGCAACTATAGAAGAGGCTACACCATCATGAATTTCACCACTTAAAAGAATAATTCTATCTTTTAAAAGTCTTGAATATATATCATAACTTCTTTCGCCTCTTCCAGTTTTTTCAATTACATAAGGAACATAGTAACTCACCTAATTAACCTTTTAATTTTCTATCTAATAGATATGATAATAATTTATCTTCAACCATTGCCATTTTTATTGCTGGTAAGAGTCCTTGTTTTTGATAATACTCTGCTACTTTTTGAGGTTCTTGACCCATATTTAATGCTTCATAATAAATTTGTGTCATGATTTCTCTTTCACTTACATCAATAGCCTCTTTTTTAGCTAATGAATCAACAATAAAAGTTACTTTTACACTTTTTTCTGCATCTTCTCTAAGCGATTCTCTAATATCTTTTAATTTGTCTTGATTTTCTTGAATTTCTTTTATCTCTTCTTCACTCATGGCATTAATTTTACCTCTAAGTGCTAAATCTATCTCTTGCTCTACTACAAATTCTGGTAAATCAACTGTAACTTTTGATACAAAGTTTTCAATAATTTGAGGTTTTAACTCTTCATTATATAAGCTTGTCATTTTTTCAGATTTTATTTGCTCTTTTATCTCATTTTTTAAAGTTTCAACTGTTGCATTTTCATCATTCATTAATGTTTTTGCAAATTGGTCATCAATTGATTGTATATCTTTAACTTGTATCTCTTTTAATGTTACTTTAAATGTTGCATCTTGTCCAGCTAAATCTTTGTTTCCATAGTTTTCAGGGAATTTAACACTTATTTCTCTTGTCTCACCAGCTTTTTGACCTATCAATTGCTCTTCAAAACCTTCAATAAACTGTTTTGAACCAATTTTAAGATTATAATTGTCAGCTTTTCCACCAGCAAAAGCCACACCATTTACAAATCCTTCAAAATCTATAACTGCATAATCACCTTCAGTTAACCCTCTTGCCTCTTCTAATGTTTTAAATGGTGCTTTAGCAATAGCAAGTTCATTTAATCTTGTATCAACCTCTTCATCGCTAACAGAAGCTTCTGCAAAATTAGGTACTAATTCATCATAATTTTCAAGAGTAATTTCAGGTCTTAATCCAATTTTTACTTCAATATTTAAAGAACCATCTTCATCTTTTTCAAATTTTGTAACTCTAGGCTCACCAATTATACTATCTTCGTTAATAGATAAATCTTTTAGACCTTTTTCATAAGCCTCTTTTAATGCTTCACTTTCAGAATCTTGATTGATTTTATCTTTAAATCTTTGTTTAACTACCATAACAGGTACTTTACCTTTTCTAAATCCATCAATTTTAATATCTTTTGTAATATCTCTTGCGATTTTTTCTGCTTTTTCTACTAAGTAGTTTGCTAAAATTTTAGCAGTTACGACAGCATTTGCACTATTTAATTTAGTAGCTTGAATTTCCATTAATTCCCTTTTCAAAATTTTTCCTCCAATCTTATCAAAAAAATACTTAATTTTATAAATTTGTTATCTATTTGATACTTATAAATTCTTAATTAACTCTTTTTAGATAGAATAGTAAACAAATCTAAAATATGGAGTTACATGCAAAATACAATATTATTTGATTTAGATGGAACATTAATAGATTCAACAGAGGCTATTTTAGAATCATTTGAGGTTGCATATAGTGTTCAAAAAACACAAAAACCTAGTATAGATAAAATTTTATCATTAATAGGACACCCTCTTTCATTTATGTTTGAACATTTGGGAGTTCCTAAAAATAGAGTAGATGATTTTGTAAATTCTTATAAAAATCATTATCGTACAATTTCACGAGCTAAAACGGTGTTATTGCCAAATGCAAAAGATGCTTTGATAGAGGCAAAAAAATTTGCAAAATTAGGTGTTGTAACTACAAAAACTGCAAGATATTCAAAAGAGTTGCTTATACATTTAGAGGTGATGAATTTTTTTGAAACATTAATAGGTTTTGAAGATGTTATAAATCCAAAACCAGACCCTGAACCTATATTAAAAGCCATGCATCATTTAAATGCAATACCAGAAAAGACATGGATGATAGGAGATACTTGCTTAGATATAATTTCTGCTAATCAATCTGAAATAAAAAGTGTTGCTGTTAGTTGTGGATATGGAAAGCTTGAAGAGTTAGAAAGATGTACCTCACATATAAAAGACAACTCATTTGAAGCTGTAAAATTTATACAATCATATATATTTAAATCTAAAGAAATTATTGTTTAAAAAGTTGATAATATTTATATAAATGTTACATGACATTATCTGTGTATTGTTATATAGCTTTAGTCTTATTAACTAAACTTGTGTCATGAATATTTAGAATTATCTTGACAAAATTAATATTTTTCGTTAAAATTTTGGCACTTAAATTAAATAAGTGCTAAAAAGGAGAAAAAATGAAATTTACACCACTAGGTCAAAGAGTTTTAGTTAAAAGAGAAGAAGAGGCAGCAAAAACTGCAAGTGGTATCATTATACCAGATAATGCAAAAGAAAAACCACTTATGGGGATTGTAAAATCTGTTAGTAAAGAGTTGACAGATGAGGGCAAACTAAAAAATGATGATAGAGTTGTATTTGCAAAATATTCAGGCACAGAGATAACTTTAGATGGTGAACAATATTTAGTATTAAATATTGACGACATCTTAGGTGTATTAGCTTAATAAAATCAAAAAAATAAAATAAGGAGATATTCATGGCAGCAAAAGAGATTACATTTTCTGACGGTGCGAGAAAAGAGCTTTTTGAAGGTGTTAGAAAACTAGCAGATGCGGTTAAAGTAACAATGGGGCCGAGGGGTAGAAATGTATTAATCCAAAAAAGTTTTGGAAGTCCATCAATTACAAAAGATGGTGTAAGTGTTGCAAAAGAGATTGAATTACCAAATGCTATCCAAAACATGGGTGCTCAACTTGTAAAAGAGGTAGCTAGTAAAACAGCAGACCAAGCAGGTGATGGTACAACAACTGCTACAGTTTTAGCATATGCAATATTTAAAGAGGGTCTTAGAAATATCACAGCTGGAGCAAATCCAATAGAAGTAAAAAGAGGTATGGATAAAGCAAGTGAGGCGATTATCGGTGAATTAAAAGCAATTTCAAAAACTGTAAAAGACAAAAAAGAAATCG
>JACAEZ010000109.1 GCA_013388565.1 Campylobacterales bacterium
ATTGCAACTCTTCATGTAGTGGTTTTGGTTTGAGTGAAGATTATAGTAGTCAAAATCTTAATTGGTACAATTTTGATATTGATACAACACCTACAAATAATTTATATATGGATATAAATGCTACAAAAGAGAAATTTTCTACTACATATGGTGATATAAATCTATCAAACAACTTTCCATATAAAAGTAATGTATCGTTTATAGATGGCGAAGCTGAAATAAATATAACTTGTAAATATATAAGTGGAGTGCCTAAATGTCCATCTTACCCCTACCAAACCACAATCCATTTAAACATTCCAAGCTATCTTTGGTACTCAAAATATGGTTCAAGTTATGAAGATTTTAACTCATCTTCACTTTGTTATAAAAATCATCCATGTTTTAATGTGATATTTAGAAAACAATCAACTCCATCTACTGGCAATTGGTCTGGAAGTGGGGCTGATACTGGATATGTGGTTGATGAAAATATGTCAAGTAGAACACAAAAAAGGATAAACTGGTGATAATTAGAAAACTATTTAAATTTGAAAATGCTCATATTGTTAGAAATTGCTCTACAAAAAGGTGTAGTCAAAGCATTCATGGACACTCATACAAAGTAGAGATTTTGATAGAGTCAAATTTTTTAGACAATGGGCAGATGGTTTATGACTTTGGGCTTACAAAACTGTACATTAAAGACATGATAGATAGTTTTGACCACTCTATCTCTATTTGGAGTGGTGATGATAAAAGCTATATTGAGACTCTAAAAGCTTTTTCAAAAAGATGGGTCGAGCTTCCAGTATCTCCTAGTGCTGAACAACTTAGCCGTGTAATTTTTCTATTAGTCGATAAAATATTAAACCAAACCAAAATGATAAATGGTGAAAATGGTGTCAAATTGCAATCAATAATCGTTCATGAGACAGATACAGGCTATGCACAATGTTTTAGAGATGATATAGAAAATATAAACATGGGGCTTATTGATATAGAAAAAGTTATTTTTTCTGATGAAATTGTTCATGAATGGAGAGATAAGTTAATGTTTGAGAAGATAAAAAGCAAAGGATTGTTTGAAAATCCAAAGATTGTTTAAAATTAATTCTTACATTGGCTATTTTTTATACATTTTACTGTATAAAAAATTGTAAACAGTTTGTAAATTCTCTCTTTTTTGAAACCTTAAAAAGTAAAATTAGATTAACATGACATAAAATTTTTAAAGGTTGTGTCATGAAGATTTTATCAAGATTAGCTGTTACTCTTCTTTTTACTCTTTCTCATTTACATGCTACAGAAACCAGCCAAGAAATCTAAATTTTGTTTGGATTTTATTATCCGCTGCACTTGTATTTTTTATGCAAGCTGGTTTTACTGCACTTGAGGCTGGACTTGTTAGAGCTAAAAACTCTATCAATGTAGCTATGAAAAATTTCAGTGATACTCTTTTTTCATTGATTGGTTTTTACATTATAGGCTTTGGAATAATGTTTGGAGTCTCTATTGATGGACTTTTTGGTAGTAGTGCTTTTTTGCTTGAAGGCAAAAGTGAACCTTATGATTATGCCTATTTTATATTTCAAGCAGTATTTGCTGGAACTGCTGCTACGATTGTTTCAGGTGCTATAGCTGAAAGAATGAAATTTGAGGGGTATTTAATCTCTTCAATTATGATTTCTGTTTTGATATATCCAGTTTTTGGGCATTGGGTTTGGAATGCTGATGGGTGGTTAGCTAAGAGTGGATTTGTTGATTTTGCTGGTTCTACTGTAGTACATTCCATTGGTGGCTGGGTTGGACTTGCTGGAGCTATTATTTTAGGGGCTAGAATTGGCAAATTTGACGAGAATGGAAAGCCTAGAGATATACTAGGATATAGTATCCAAACATCGGTTGTTGGGGTTTTTATTCTTTGGTTTGGGTGGTTTGGATTTAATGGTGGGAGTACATTGGTAGCCGATGGAAGTGTTGCAAAAATTATTGTAAATACAATACTATCTGGTGCTATTGGTGGAATAGTCTGCTTGATGCTATCTAAAATTATTGATTAAAAAACCAAAAGTTGAAAAGATGTTAAACGGTACATTAGCTGAACTTGTTGGAGTAACTGCTGGGTGTAGTGTTGTTGAACCTAGTGGAGCTTTATTTATTGGTATTACATCTGCTATTGTTGTATTTTTTGCTGAAATACTACTTTTAAAACTTAAAATTGATGACCCTTGTTGGTGCTGTTCCTGCTCATGGATTTACTGGTGCATGGAGAACATTGGCATTAGCTATTTTTGCTCCAGCTGAAAATTTACCATTAAAAAACAATTTTGACCAATTTTTAGTACAACTAACTGGTGTTGTGAGTGCATTTTTTTGGGCTATGACAATTGGTGCTATAATGTTTTATATTTTAAAAATGTTTAATATTTTAAGAGTTCCACCAGATTATGAGATAAGAGGACTGAATGAAGCTGAACATGGAGCTAAACAGACTATGCTTGATACTTATGATACTATAAGCTACATGATAAAAACTGGAGATTTTGATAAAAAAGTAGAAGAAGAGGTTGCTACAGAAGCTGGAGATATAGCCAGAGCTTTTAATGAATTAGTAACAGAGATAAATCAAGTCGCAAAAACTGCAAATGATATATCTTTAGGACAATTAGGTTCACCAATAACTCCAAAAAGTGAAAAAGATACATTAGGAAATGCAATAAATCTAATGATAGATAAACTAAAAACATTTGTCGAAAAGCTTCATGAAGTTGTTGATAATGTCCAAATATCTTCACATGAACTAAAAGAGTCTAGCAATTCACTAATAAGTAGTAATGACTCTCTTACACAAAGTATTCAAAATGTATCATCAAATATAGAGTCTGTAAATAATGCTGCAAGTTATATGTTCAAATCCACAATAGATGGCGAAAAATCTATGCAAGAGCTTACTCAAAGTATTCAAATAATCAGTAAAATAATGGAGCAGTTTAAAGATAATATTGTAGATTTAAACACCAGTGTTGGCGATATAGAGATGATTGTAAGTTTAATAAATGATATTGCAGACCAGATAAATCTGTTGGCACTGAATGCTGCTATTGAAGCAGCAAGAGCTGGAGAGCATGGAAGGGGTTTTGCTGTTGTGGCTGATGAGGTTAGAAAATTGGCTGAAAACACACAACAAGCAACATCAGATATAAGTTCAAAATTATCAAGATTAAAATCAGATAGTCAAGCTGTAGTAAAACTTAGCAGTGACAGTTCAAAACTTATAGATAATCAAATAGCAAAAATTGATGAGAGTGAGAGAATTTTTTCATTGATTAAAGGGTACTCAAATGATGTAAAGAAAATTACAACTGTTGTAGATACACTTCAAGTAGAGAAAAAAGCAAACTCTCTAGCACAACAATCAATAAGTAAAGTTCAAGAGGTAATCGAAAAACTTACAAATCAAACTATTACACTTCAAACAATTACTACATTTTTTAATATTCAACCTTCAAAATAGTTAGACAAAAGCTTAAGGCTTTTTGTTTAACCCGAATTTTGTAATAGAATTTGGGTTTAACCCAACTTTCTTTAAAAAATAGATAAAATCACCAAAAATTTTAAAAAGGAATTTTTATGGAAAAAATGCAAAGAGCCTTTATATATGCGATGTTATCAAATATTTTTTCAGACTCTCTAAATGAAAAAGAGATAAACGATTTTAAAAATAATGAAGAGTTACTATCTGTTATTGGAGAGGCTTCAAAAGAGTATTTTAACTCAAAAAGTGTAGAAGAGATTAAAGAAGAGCTAAATGTTGATTTTACAACAACATTTTTAATAAATGCACACCCAATAGAATCTGCTGTTACAGATTTAAAACAAGATGTACTTGTAGGACTTCAAAACCCTGTTATGCAATTTTATTATAAATATGGATATGACATAAATCTATTAAATACAGAAATTCAAGTACCAGACCATTTGGCTATCGAACTTGGTTTTATGCAAAATTTGGTGC
>JACAEZ010000054.1 GCA_013388565.1 Campylobacterales bacterium
GATATGATCTATTTCCAAATTTGGATGCCTTGAATCTATTAAATGAAGATAAATTCTAATATTAAATCTACTCTCCAAAAAATCTGTCAAATGCCTTTCCCACTTTTTTTGCTCCTCTTTTGAAACTTTTGCATAACCAAAACCTGGTAAATCCACAAATCTCAAAATATATTTTAAAGATTCTTCAGAAGGTTCTTGTTCAACTACCTTATAAACCACTTCAAAAAAGTTTATAAGCCTTGTTTTTCCAGGTGTATTTGAACTTTTTGCTAGATTTTTTCTATTTGTAAGAGAGTTTATCAATGAACTTTTTCCAACATTGCTTCGACCTAAAAAGACTATTTCACTAATATCTGGTGCAAGAGCATTCTCTTTTGATGTCGATGAGGTTAAAAATTTTGCATCTACTACTTTTATCACTATTTTTCTTCCAAATTAAATATAAATTTTAAAGGCTTTTTATCATCACCTTTAACTATTGCATTTCCGCTGATTTCGTCTAATATTATCTCTGTTGCAAATAGCTTTTTTCCATCTTGAACCTCTTCTAAATAGCTATTTCCTAGAAACTCATATCTTTTTTCAAATGGTAAATATATAAGCTTATCAGAAACACCTTTATACTTTTTTTTATCATTTGTCTCTATCTCAAACTTACAATCACCAATAGCCTCATATTTTATAGGCTTTTTTTTGTCATTAAAAAATATTTTTAAAGTTGATGTTTTAATATAACTATTTGTTCTATTTATTTCAACATTTCCACTAAATTTACTCTCTTTTTTTTTGTCATCTGCTTCAAAATTGTTTGCGGTTATCTCAACACTTTGTGCATAAAGCATGAAAAAAGATAGACAAAAAAATAGTAATAATCTCATTTAACTCCCTCTATATCCTCTAAATTTGCTTTTATATTGTTAGCTTTTATAACATTTGTTTGCAAGAAATACTCTAAATTTGTCCCAACAATGCTATTGTTATAAAACTCTATTATAAAGTTTTTATCACTTTTTACAATTTTTTGTAAACTATCGTACAAAATATGTTCAGATATGATATTTAATCCATCACTTCTTTTTATATGAGAATTTGAAAACTGATATATATCATTTTTTAATGTAGCTTTTGTTGCGATAATTTTATATATAAAACTATCCTCTTTTTTAAGCAAAAAAAGATTTGAAATAATATCAAAATCTCTCATCTTTTTAGCATTTTCACCTTCAATATACTCTATTATTCCACTATTTGTAATATTGTAAAGCTTAAAATTATCAAACTCTACAAATGTAACGTTTTTATCACTTTGAAATAGCACTATATCTGGTTTTATCAATAGTGAAAAAAAAAGTGTTAATATAAACAATAAGGCGATAAATCGGTAAATTGACAAACATTATCTCCAGTGAGATAAAAATTCTGATAAAAGGTTCTCTTTTCTTACAATATGCTCTATCATCTCTCTAATAGCACCCTTTCCACCAGCTCGATTTAAAAATATATTTACAACATCATGAATTAAATTGGAAGAATCAGATGGAGCAAATGCCATATCTACAAGTGAAAGCATTTTATAATCATTCAAATCATCGCCAATAACTGCAACTTGATTAAAATTTAAACCCTCTTTTGCAACTATCTCTTTTAGTACAACATCTTTTTTATCAACACCTTGATAAAGATAATTTACTTTCAACTCTTCAGCCCTTTTTTCTACAACTTTTGAGTTTCTACCTGTAATAATTGCCACTTTTTTGCCCATTTTTATCCATGTTGCAATAGCTAAACCATCTTTTACATTAAATGATTTTATCTCATCACCGTTTGAAGTGTGAATGATAGAACCATCAGTCATGCACCCATCAACATCTAAAACAATCAATTCTATCATAATACACCCTTTGTGCTTGGTATTCCAGCTTTTTGATTTTGTACTAAAGCTCTTCTAAGTGCCACTGCTAAGGCTTTAAATGTAGCTTCTATTATGTGATGTCTGTTTTTGCCTCGAACTAAATTTATGTGACATGATATTTTTAGATTATAAACAAATGCTCTTAAAAACTCTTCTAACAATTCGCTATCAAATTCACCAACTTTACCATCAACTTCAACATTTAAAAATAAAAATGGTCGGTTTGAAATATCTATCGAACACTCCACTAATGTCTCATCCATCGGAATTGAGCTATTTCCAAATCTCTCTATATTTTGTACAGGATACACATCTTGTGCTATTGCCAAACCCAAAGCAATGCCAACATCTTCAACACTGTGATGATAATCTACAAATGTATCACCATCACAACTAATATCTAAATCCATCCATGAATGTTTCGCAAAACTCTCTAACATGTGGTCAAAAAAACCTATTTTTGTCTCTATTTTTGATTTGCCACTACCATAAATGTTTGAAGTTATCTCTATTTTTGTCTCTTTTGTCTCTCTTTTTATATATCCCATGAAACATTACTCCCTAACTATAAATGCACCATCAAATCTACCAGTTGATATAAAATCTTTTGCTTCAGCTTCACTTTGAAAGCCCATCAACCAAACTCTATAAAAATCATCTTTTGAACTCTCTTTGATAATCGCTTTGTATCTACCATCAACTAAAGAATATTTTTGTTGAGTAACAACTGCACCCTCTTTTCGTTTGAATGCACCAATTTGAATACCAAAATCACTAATTTCAACTCTTTGAGGTTGTGTATCTCTAGCACTTTGAGAGCCACCAACTAAAGCTAATATTTTACTATCAAACCCAAGTACTGTTAATTTTACTTTTGCCAAACCTTTATTATGCATACCAATAGTTTGAGCAGCTGCCTTTGAAAGGTCGATTATTCTATCACCTACAAACGGACCTCTATCATTTATTCTAACAACTGTACTTTTACCATTTTCAACATTATCAACTTTAACCATAGTATTCATTGGAAATGTTTTGTGTGCAGCTGTTAATGAGTTCATGTTATATATTTCGCCATTTGATGTAAGTTTACCATTAAAGTCTGGTCCATACCAACTAGCAATTCCATCATACACATCACCAACTTCTACAAATGTTGGATAGTATGTTTTTCCATTTATTTGATATGGTCTCATGGTTGCTTTATACATACTCAAAGAGTCTTTTGGTTTTACATCTTTGTCTATTTGTTGATTGTAGTTATAATTGTAGCTTTTTCGACTACATCCAGAAAAGAATATAGCAAGAACAGAGAAAAGACTAATTGCTAAGCTTAATCTCATCACCAACTTTCATAGATAATACTTTTAATCCATTTAATTTTATCAATTTATCTTTTGCAATTTTA
>JACAEZ010000024.1 GCA_013388565.1 Campylobacterales bacterium
ACTTTTGATTTTATCTTTAATTGGTAAAATGTCATTCAAAAAGCTAATTAAAAGAGGCTTACTCTCCTCTTCTCCAAATATTCGTTTAAATCCAAAATCTGTAAATGGATTTATAAATATTTCATTTGATAAGCACATGATTACTCCTTTTACATATTTTCAATAAAATCTTTAAACACAGAGTAAAGCTCCTCAACATCACCGATAAAAACTCTCTCATTTGGTGCATGAATAGTGTCATTTCTTACACCAAATTCGACCACTTCAACCCCAAAATCAGCCACAAATCTAGCATCACTTGTACCACCACTTGTAGATAGCTTTGGCGAAATTTCGCAAACTCTTTGAATTGAGTCAATCAATTTTTGAACATTTTTTGAATTTGGATTTGTCAAAAATGGTTTTGCACCTTGATTGAGTGTAAGTTCATAATCAAGTCCAGCAAAGTTTGTATCTATCAATTTTTGAATATCATCTTTTGTAGTTTTTGTAGAGTTTCTCACATTAAACATCATCTTCAAAACCCCAGGGGTTACATTTGTCACCTCAATTCCAGCTCTTATATCAGTGATTACAAACTTACTTGCACTAAAATTTTCATCACCACTATCCAAATTTATTCCAGCGATATTTGGCAAAATCGGTGCTATTAAGTGTATTGGATTTTTTGATTTTTCAGGATATGCAGCATGACCTTGTTTTCCAAAAAGTTTTAAAACCCCATTTATTGAGCCTCTTCTTCCTATTTTTATGCTATCGCCAAAATATTTTTCGCAAGTTGGTTCAGCAACAATTGCAAAATCTGGCAAAAAATTTATCTGTTTTAGATGTTCAAGCATGATAACAGTGCCATATGTCGCATCGCCCTCTTCATCGCTTGTAAGAAGCATTGAGAGTGTACCATTGAAATTTTCTGTATCTTTTAATGCTTTTAAAAATGCACAAACTCCGCTTTTCATATCTTGCGAACCTCTAGCATGAATATACCCATCTTTCAAAACAGGTTCAAAAGCATCATTTTCCCACCCATCTCCAGCAGGAACTACATCAATATGCCCCGCAAAACAAAGATGAATGCCCTCACCAAACTTTTTATACATAAAAAGGTTTTTAACCCCCTCTTTACCTACTTCGATTATCTCAAAACCTTTCAAATACTCTTTAAAAAACTCAAATGCACCATCATCATGAGGTGTGATTGATTTAAATTTTAATATTTTTAAAAATAGTTCTATTAAATTCATGCAACTCCTTCTATTAAATCTTTCATAAGTTTTGCATTGTTTGAACTCATCAAATGTAGTTTTTGATGAGTTGAATAAATTGTCTCAAGAAGTTTTTGACTCATCTCAAAGCCTACTTTAAACTCTTCATCTTTTGAGATTTTACTAGCAATCTCTAATCGTTCAAGCCAACTATCTGGAATAAAAACACCAGGTAATTTTGAGTACAAAAAGTAAGCACCTTTATAACTCACAACAGGGAAAAAGCCAAAAATAAGCTTTGTATCTTTTCTAAAATCGCTATATTTAGATGTTAGCTCAACTAACCAATCATGAAGCATATTTGCAACATCTAAATCATAAACAGGTTGAGTAACAATGGCTATGCAACCAGTTTCTATCTTTTTTGCCATTTTTCTTTTTAGGCTCTCCAACTTTTTTGAATAAGAGTTTAATACACAAAATCCATAAATTGGTTTTAAAGGCTCCTTTAATGGGTTGTTTGCAATATCTTTTTGAGAATTTAGTGCATTTATAATTTGAAGTAAAAATAGGCTGTTTTGTTCAAAAACACCTTTTGCTTGTGGCTGGTCTCCATGATTTACCCCATCACCTGTGAGTGCTAAAAAACATCTCAAGTTAAAATCATTTGCACCTATTAAATCTGCTTGAAGAGCAAATGAATTTCTATCTCTCATGCTGATAGTTGCGATTGAGGGTTTATTAAAAAATGTTTGTGTTTTGATAGAGGCTAATATGGAGCTATATCGAAGTTTTGCTAAAGGGGAGTCTGTTGTGATAAATCCATCTATTTTATCAATTAAGCCACTTTTTTCTATTTTTTGGAGTGTTTCGTCAAAATTTGCACCTTTTGGTGGTGAGATTTCAAAACTAAGCATTTTTGAGTTTTGAATTTTTTGTATAAAATTTTCTATCATGATAATCCTAACTAATAATTTTATAAGATTTTACACAAAATTTTATTAAAAAACCAAACTTATAAAACACTGAAATTAAGTTGTATATAAGCATTAAATGTATAGAATTACAACCTCAAAAAGAGATAAAACATTTTCCTAAAACATTCGTATCTATAACTGTTTTTAGGAAGAAGGTACTCCAACATAAAGGTTAATAAGGTTATGAAATTTACAAAAATGGTAAAACCAAACGAAGTAAAAAGAGATTGGATAATCATAAATGCTGAAGGTAAAGTATTTGGTAGAATGATTACTGAAGTTGCAACATACTTAAGAGGTAAACATAAACCATCATATACTCCGCATGTAGATTGTGGAGATAATGTTGTTATTATCAATGCTTCAAAAGCTAAATTTACAGGTTTAAAATTGGATTCTAAAGAATATTTTTCACATTCAGGCTATTTTGGTAGCACAAAAAGCGAAAAATTAGCTGAAATGCTTGAAAAAAATCCTGAAAAACTTTATAAACTAGCTACGAGAGGGATGCTTCCAAAAACAAATCTTGGAAAAGAGATGCTAAAAAAATTAAAAGTATATGCAGGAAGTGAACATCCTCATACAGCTCAAACACAAAATGCACAAGTAATATAAAGGAATTTTAGATGGCAAAATTTTATGGAACAGGAAGAAGAAAAACAGCAGTAGCTAAAGTGTGGGTTATGCCAGGAAGTGGAAAATTCACAGTAAATAATCAAAGTGCAGATGAGTGGTGTGGTGGACATCTTACAATTAAACAAGAGATGATTAGTCCACTTGCTATCACAAAACAATTAAATTCTATTGATGTAATCGCTGTTGTTAAAGGTGGTGGTTATTCAGCACAAGCAGATGCTATAAAACTTGGTCTTTCAAGAGCATTAATCTGTTTTGATGCAGGTTTTAGAGCATTATTAAAACCAAAAGGTATGCTAACTAGAGATTCTAGAATTGTTGAAAGAAAAAAATACGGCAAAAGAAAAGCGAGAAGAAGTCCACAGTTCTCAAAAAGATAATATCTTTACAAGAGAGATTTCTCTCTTGTTTTTTTGTTTAAAATACTTAAATATTAAATACACTACCCACCCCAAAAAAAAGTCAAGACAACAATAATTAACTGACCTTACGCAAACCAGCAAAAAAATGCTACCATATAGACATGAAAAATAACTACTTAGAACTTTACACAGACTATTTAATAAGTAATAGCGGTTTAGCAACAGCAACAGGATTATCAGCCATGATGAATAATACAATAAGCCATGACAAAGTGACAAGATTTTTGAATTCAGAAGAGTTTGATTCAAAGCAATTATGGCTAGAAGCAAAAAAGACAATTAGACATATAGAATCAGAAGATGGATACTTGATATTCGATGATACAATACAAGAAAAAGTATGGACAGACAAAAAC
>JACAEZ010000110.1 GCA_013388565.1 Campylobacterales bacterium
ACTTTTGATTTTATCTTTAATTGGTAAAATGTCATTCAAAAAGCTAATTAAAAGAGGCTTACTCTCCTCTTCTCCAAATATTCGTTTAAATCCAAAATCTGTAAATGGATTTATAAATACCTCGTTTGATAAGCACATTGGGTCTCCTTTATAATTTTTTTTATCTCATTTAATTTTACATACTCTTTATAGTCTAAAATAACTGCTATTGGGTTTTCATTCTCTTTTATAGTTTTCATGACTTATAAACATCTCCTCTACTTCCAGCATCATAAACATAAATAATAAGTCTATTTTCAAAAACTGTATATATAAATCTATACTTACCGTCTCTCAAACGATAATCTTTTTCGCTACCTTCAAGCATTTTTATATCAAGTTCTTTAAAATTAAATGGATTTTGTGATAGCTTTTCAAAAGCAAAATCTACTCTTTTTAAAAAATCTTTATCTTGCTTTTTTAAAAATTTTGCAACACTTTTGTGAAGTTCTATCTCATAGCTCATAAAATCTCTTTTTTTAAATCATTCCATTTGACACTCTCACCGTTTTCAAAATCTCTTAAAGCCTTCTCTTTTTTGTTAGCCAACTCTTTTGTAAAAGTATCTTCTTGAACTATCTCTACATCATCTTTAAGATGATTTAAAAGATACATAACTTTTTCATATGCACTCTCTTTTATATCAATCGTTAAAATCATAAGAACTCCTTTTAATTTTCTTCAACTATTCTAATCTAATCTTCACTAAAATATATTTCATTTTTTGACTTTTGGTTGCTTTTTTAGGTTTTATTTATATTATTACTACTTGGAAAGTGGGAACAATCGAAATAATTTAAATTAATTTTTGTAACTATATTGATTAATTTTTCATATATCCAAAGTAAATTATCAAAATTTATTGTTATATTTTGCCCTTCTTTATAAGATGATTTGTAAGTATCATTACCAAATGTGTAATCAATTGGATTTGAGATAGTATAAAGCCCATTATAGTGAATGATAGAATTTCGTAAATTTACAAGATTTTTTAAAAAATATTTTTCCTCATTTTCGCATAGACTATAAATAAAATTTTGATAATTTGTCGATTCTCTTTTATCAAAACTTGCAGTTTCGTACCTAGTATTTTCTTTCTTGTCTGAAATATACATTAAAGAAGCATATCTTTCATAAGCTATAACCATATCATTTAAAAAATGTCGTCTTATTGAGTTTCCATATTCCTGAACAGTATCTCTTGAAATATTATTCATCATATCTTTTGGAATATAATTTCCACTAAAACTTACATCAAAAATAATATCATTTGAAAAAGGTTTTTGATTTATAAAATTAACACTTAAAGAACTTAACATAAAATTATTTTTTATTCTTGACATACTATTGTTAAATTCGTTATAAATTGTATTCATCTCTCCCCCTCCACAATCCTAATCTCATCTTCACTCAAATCATAAAGTTTATAAACCATGTTATCTATCTCTTTGTCTGTTTGGTTGATTTTGTTTTGAAGTTTTAAAACCTCTAATTTATCAAGGCAAACGATATGATTTTATATCTCAAACCTCTCAAAACCCTCATATTTAGAAAAAGACAATAGATACAAACTCTTTAAAATATTTGGTGAAATATTTTGCAACTCTTCAAATACACTACTTTGCATTATCTCACCTTGAATTGAATTAACAACATCATCTATAACTTTTGGCAAAACTTCACATAGATTTTTAAATGCCTCTTTTTCGCCAGTTACAATCTCATAAAATTTATCAATAGACACTCGTCTTATTCTATCATCAGAGATTGATTGACCATTCAAAGAGACTATCCAAACACTGTTTTGACTATTTTTTGCGATGACTTCTACCAAATAACATGTTGCTTTTGGCTCTTTTAATATTTTATTTTGCATATTCATGTATGTCTTTTGAGACGATGAAGAGTTCATAGTATTATGCTTGTTTTTCATCTCAACAAATATTTTTAAATCTTCATTTACAATATCAAAACCACTTTCAAGCACACTCCAACCATTACCAAAAAACTTAAAAATATTTTGATGAAAATAGCCTATACGGTTTGTGTTTGATTTATCGATTTGTCTCATGATTTCATCATCTATAAGCGACTTCAACTCTTTTTTATACACTTTACTATCAAAAGTTAGCTTTATTGGGTCTATTAGATTTTTATTAAACTCTTTTAAATCAATTTTGAAACGATACTTTAAAACCGTCTCTTTTACATGATTAAATAAATCTATATCACTTATAAAATTTAAATTATAGCTATTCATGACAATCCTTGAAGATATTTTTTGATAGATAAACCTACATGATAAGCCAAATTTACAGGAACTGCATTACCGACTTGTTTATACTGTTCCGCCATTGACCCCACAAACTCCCAATCATCTGGAAAACTTTGAATTCTTGCATTCTCTCTAACACTAAAAGGGCGAAGTTCATCAGGATGGCATCTATCTGTTTGTTTTTGTGCTGGAGTGCATAACACTGTAAGTCCTGCCTCATTCCAACTCATTTTTCTAGCAATTCCAGTCTTTCCACCACCTAAATGATAACTCCCACCTAAATACTCTTTTGCAACATCATCTGGTAAATCTCGCCAACAACCACCTTGTGGCACTAATGCAAAAATCTCTTTTTTCTTATCACTATAAGAGGCACAAAGTGAATTTGGAACATTTTGCAAAACATCTTTCAGTGTTAATTTTTTACCTATTGGTTTAGGGAATTCAAAATCAAAACCGATTTTTTCTTTTATATCTGTTCTAACCCCAACGATTACAACTCTTTCTCTCTTTTGAGCCACTTCATAATCAATAGAATTCAAAACTTTATAATAGACTTTATAGCCAACATCTTCAAAAACATCAATCATAGTTTTTAAAGTTTTGCCACCATCATGACTTGCTAAACCTCTTACATTTTCAGCTAAAAACATCTTAGGTTTTAACTCTTTAAGTATTTCAGCATAGCTATAAAAAAGGGTACCTCTGACATCTTCAAGCCCCAATTTTTTACCAGCATAACTAAAAGATTGACAAGGATAACCGCCAGATAATAAATCAATCTCACCATCAAAATTGATATACTTTTTTATTCCATCATCTGCGATTTTTACAATATCAGCCTCTAAAATATTCCAATTTGGTCTATTTTTTCGTAGTGTCTCACAAGCCCATCTGTTGTTTTCAACTGTTAGTTTTGTCTCAAATCCAGCTTTTTCAAGCCCCAAAGCTAACCCACCAGCACCAGCGAAAAGCTCGATGACTGAAAAGTTTTGTTTAGTATTTGATGATTTTATTTGATTTATTTTCATTAATGCAGTCATTAAAAAACCTTTTGCATTGGTAGTTGTAGATTAAAAAGGTTGAATTTTTGATAACTTAACATATCTTTGATAAAAAATTTTATCTCACAAAAGTTTGAAGCAATCACATATATCATGCCATCAGCTTTTTTGCTGTCTGTTTCATTCTTTTTCTCTCGCTCCAAATTATAGCTATTTGGATTTGTACTATCAAGTGTAAAACCCAAACACTCTTCAAAAATATCTTTTAAAAACTGTGTTTGATATTTTTCCTCTTTTACAGATTTTATAAACTCTATTTTTGATTTAAACTCTTGGAATTTAGCCCATCTTTTAGAGATTAGGCTTTCATCTTGTTTATGGGTTTTTAGTATTGCTTGTTTGAATAGTGGCATTTTGTTATCTCCAAATTCTTTTATTCTGTTTCAAAAATCAGATGTTTTATCAATTTTATCAAAATATCTTTTTCGTTTGGGTTGCTTGATGCTACTAATAAAGTTAAGGCTGTTAGGGCATTGTCGTTTATCTTTTTTTTCACCATTTTGTTTGTAAAGATAGTCACACTTATCCAAAAAATAGACAAACATAAAACTTGCAGTTCGTTTGTTGCCATCGCTAAATGGATGGTCTTTGATGATAAGATAGAGCAGATTTGAAGCCTTGTCTTCGATACTTGGATAGAGTTGCACTCCTCCAAATGTTTGATAAAGATTACTGATAATCCCATTTAATTGGTCATCTTTTTCACTTCCAAAAAGTTCTGTTGCCTCATTTTTTGATATTAGATTAGCTTTAAGTTTTGCAATGACATTTTTAGTCTCATGATAAGTAAGCTCATAATTTGTAGCCTTTCCATAAAAATCTTCAATTGTTGATTTATCATAACTTTCAAGCAAACTCAAAGTTTTTGTATAGCTTTGCAAAAGTGAAAGTATCTCTCTTTCTTCACCTATCTCTTTTGTAGCAAGAAATTCTATCGTTTGTTTGAGATTTTGCAAAATAGTTTTTGTCTGTGTGATTTTGCTTTCATTTATCGCATAACCATCATGAAGATATTTTTTGAGAATTTGTGTTGCCCATTTTCTAAAAATCGTAGCCTCTTTGGAATCGACTCTATACCCAATAGATAAAACCATATCAAGATTATAGTATTCCACTTGATAAGTTTTTCCATCATTTGCAGTTGTTGCAATTTTTGCAACAACTGAACTTTCATCTAATTCTTCACTATTAAAAATATTTTTAATATGTCTTGAAATACCTGATTTATCTCTGCCAAAAAGCTTAGCAATTTGCTCTAAATTTGCCCAAATAGTCTCATGTTCACTATCACTTTTAAACTCTATTTGCCCATTTGGTGCTTGGTATATTTCTATTTTATTTTGCATTTTTTATCCTGATATTTCAAATTCAATCTCCCTCAATAATCCTAATCACATCTTCGTTCAAACTATAAAGTTTATTTATAGCTCTCTTTGATGCTATTTACTATTTTTGAAATTTCAAACAGTTCTTTAAAACTCACATCTTCAATATCACTCTTTTTAAACATTCTAAGCAAAAAGACTTTATCATCTAAAACAAAATAGTAATATATTCGATAAGCTCCACTTTTACCTCTATTTTTTCCTCTCATTCTTATCTTTTTAGCACCTTTAGTGCCTATTACTACATCGCCTTTTAAATGGTCAAATTCATTTATAAAATTCTCAAAATCGTTATCTAAGTCTATATTTCTCTTTTTTAACTCTTTATATTCTTTTTTGAAACTATCTATAAAAGTAAATTGGTATTTACTCATTTAAAGCTTTTATCAAATCCGAGCTACTATTATAAAATTTTAAATTTTGCGATTTTATATCTTTTTGTGATTTTTGATAATTTTCACTATTTTCTATCTCAAAAATCAAACCAAGCAAATCAAATTCAACAGTTTTATCCAAAAAATAATTTATATTTTCAGCACTCTTAAAA
>JACAEZ010000014.1 GCA_013388565.1 Campylobacterales bacterium
ATCAATAACTCTGTTGCATCGTTAGACCAGATGACACAAGAGAGTGCAAAAATAGCAAATGATACAGATATTGTTTCAAACGAAGTATTAGCAAGAGCTGAAAATGCAGTTGAAGAGGCTTTGAAAAAAGAGTTTGATGGTAAAGAAAATCTATTAAATAAAATTTAAATAACTTAAAAGAGTTTCTCTTTTGAGTTTATTTAATACAGTTTATATTTCTAATAAAAGGTTAAAAATTGAGTCGTGAAAAGCTTGGATTAAAAGACAAACTAGGATTTCAATTAGGATTTCCACTAGTTATCTCAACTATTATCATATCAATAGTTTCAATGGTAGTTTTATACATTTATCAGACAAAACAGATGGAAAAAAATATAGAAAAAAAAGGGATTGCACTACTTCATAACTATGTAGCCTCTTCAAAAGACTCTATTGAAAAAGGTCAAAGAAGAACATTTCAAGCAGTTATGGATAATGTAGCAAAGCTTGAAGGTGTTGAATTTACATCGCTTTATCTTAGAAATGGGCTAATGGCTTATAAATCTGGCGAAAAAACCGTTGGCAAGCCGTTTGTAAAGAGTAGCGATGGAAAGCTAATCAATCCAAATGTTAAGCTTTATGATGAGAGTGAAGGAAAGTATTTAAGAGCTGATTGGCATATTAGAGATCCGTATGATAGTGATTTTGTAAAAAATGTTCATATCCCAAAAGTAGGGAGTGATTGTACAAAATGCCATTTTAAAATAGATGAGAGTATAAAATTTACAGACAACAGAGCAATTATTATGCATGACAATAAAACAGAACTTTATTATAAGTTAAATGTTGAAAAGTCATGTATAGAGTGTCACACTCATTATAAAGAGGGTGAAGTGGCTGGATATTTGGGAATTATGATTGATAATAGCGACCTTAAAACTCAAGCAAATGATATTATCAAAATTTTTGCAACAGCACTTTTGATTATCTGTTTGGCGATTGTAGTTGTGATTTTTTATGTTAGCAGATTTGCTTCAAAATCAGTAGAGGCTTTAAATGATGGTGTTGAAAGTCTTATAGATGGAAATGCTGATGAGATAAATATAAAAACAAAAAATGAGATAAAAAATGTGGCTGAAAATTTGAACCTTTATATCAAAAACATTCATGATGGTTTGAAACAAGACCAAAGACTGATTGATGATAGTATAAAAGTTGTAAATGAGATAAAAAGAGGTTCACTTAAAAATAGACTAAAAGAGGAGGCAAATAATCCACAACTAAATCAGTTAAGAGATGTGATAAATGGGCTTATTTCTGAAATAGAAAAGATACTTTCAGAGATAAACAGTGGGCTTTTACACTACTCAAATAACGATTTTAGTTATGTAATAGATTTTAAAAAAGATGGTGAATTTGGTGTAACGATTGAGCAGGTAAATAATCTTGGTAAAAAGCTAGGAGTTGCCACTAAAAATGCACTTGAAGCTGGAAAGGCTCTTGAAGATAAAGCAAATGCTTTGAGAGATTTGGTGAGTGTGGTGTCAAATGCCACTCAAACACAAGCGACAAATATCAAACAATCAGCCATTTCACTAGAAAAAATCAACCGCTCAATGCATGAAGTTGATGGCAAAACAGAGGTTGTTATCAGACAAAGTGAAGATATAAAAAATGTAATAGGGATTATTAGAGATATTGCCGACCAAACAAATTTACTAGCACTAAATGCCGCTATTGAGGCAGCACGAGCTGGTGAACATGGAAGAGGTTTTGCTGTTGTTGCCGATGAAGTTAGAAAGTTAGCTGAACGAACACAAAAAAGTTTAGGTGAGATAGAAGCTAGTGCAAACTCATTAATTCAGGGTATAAGTGAAGTGAGTGAAAGTATCAAAGAACAAACAAGTGATATAAATCAAATCAACGACTCACTTTCAGAACTAGACTCCATGACACAACAAAACACACATGCAAGTGAGCAGACAAGTGTAGTTGCAAATGAGGTATCACAAATGGCTAAAGCGATAGCTAGTGATAAAAATTAAAGTTATTTTGATTAACTGAATATTAATTCAAAGAGTAAGTTAAACCCAAATTTTGCAATAGAGTTTATTTAAGTAGTGCCAATGCTTGTAGTATTGGGGTTTTGACAAATTTTGCAGGACTACCCAAAAGGTAATTCAAAAAATTTGGTGAAACCTCAATGCTGTAATGATTGGTGCTAATTGGGTGAATTCTATTATAAATAATTCTTACTCTTTGAAATTATTAAAATGCCTATATGTTTCAATAAAAAACTTTGTAATATTTTTTATTTTTACATATAAGTTACTTTAATAAAAAATTAGTTACTATAACTGAAAAAACAAAGGTTGTTCCATGAGAGTAATTGTTTTGTTTATGTTTTTTGCATTATCGCTTTTTTCATCTTCTGTTTTTATGATAACATCTACAGATGCTTATAGACAAACACAGATTGTGTTGAGCGAAATAGAGATTATAAAAGAGCATTTTAATATAACTGCAAAATCAAAATCTCATACATTTAATACAGAGCTATTTTCAAGGCATACTTGGCAACTTACTTATGAAATTTTAATTAAACTAAATATTTTACGAGCAAAGCATGGTATCGCAAAAATGCCTGTAACAAGTATGCAACCTACTTTAGATTTGAGTCCAATATTAACATATGAACAAATTAATCGAATTTTGTTAGAGATTGATTTTCTTAAACTTCATTTGGGTATTACAAAAGAGCCAAAAGAGGTGAGAGTAGATGGTACAAAAAATCCAACGGATGTATTTAATGCTCTTTTGGCTATTTCAAGAGAGTTAGATTTGATTAATGGTTTTAGCTTCAATCCATCATTTGTATTTGCAGAAGCTATGAGAATTCATGATGATGTAACAAATATTTTACACTTTTTAAAAATAAAAGATGACACAATACCTCCAAAAAAGTTAGCTAATGCTACTCCTTCAAACTCATGTGCTACAGGGATAGAAATTTTAAAAGAGATAGAGAGGTTACAGAAAAAAGCAAATATAAAAATAGTGCAACTTGATGAACTTTCAAATATAAAAGAGCATACTCCATCAGATACTTTCTTGATAACCGAATTTATTTTAGCAGAGCTTCAAACTATAAAAGCATACATTGGCATGAAAGATTATGTTACACCTCTTGCTATCTCTTTTGATGGTAAAAAATCAGAAGATACAAATCAACTACTTGGCTGGTCTTTGAAAAAACTTCAAAAAATACAATCTATAAGATAAGGAACTTCCATGAGACTATTTGATTTAAAGATTGGCCAAAAAATGGCACTTATCATGGTAAGTGTATCTCTTAGTACATTAATTGCAATAGCCTATTTTGGTTATACAAGAACAAAAGATGCTTATATTCAAGAGGCGATAAATTTTAATGAAAATAGCTCTCATGAAGTTGGTTCAAATATAGAAGAGTATTTAAGTGCCATTCCAAAACACTTTAATTTTTTTAATACTTTTTATGCTCTTGATAAATATGTTATTTGGAAAGAGATAGGATATGAAGAAAAAGAGAGTGAATGGTATAGAATCTTAGTTAATTCATTCGAATCATTCATGATGACAAATGAAGATTTTTTAAAATTTAGAATAATAGATGCTAATGGAATAGAAAAATTAACTATCAGATATGACAATAAATCAAAAACAATAACTCAACTTAGCAATAGCAATTTAGATGACATATCAAATCGAGAGTATTTTCGAGAGTGTTTAAGACTTGAAAAGGGTGAATTATATGTTTCAAGATTTGATTTAAATACAGAAGATAACAAAATAGATTATCCATATATTCCAACAGTTCGTTATGCAACTCCTCTATTTGATTTAAATGGGAATAAAAATGGTGTTTTGGTTGTAAATTTATATGGTGAAAATATTTTAGATATTGTAGAAAAAGAGCAACTTAGAGTCAAAAGAGACCAATATTTAATAAATAAAGATGGATTTTTTTTATATCACAAAGAGCATAGTAAACGGTTTGGATTTCAACTTGGAACAAGTTTTAATATACAAACTTTATATCCAAATTTGTTTGAACAAATATCGAGAAATGAAAAAGGGACTATTTTTGAAGATGGAAAGATATTAAGTTTTAAAAGAGTTTATCCGCTTAAAACAAATAAAAATTACTATTGGATTTCAATTAGTGAAGTTTCTGAAAAAGAGGCTTTTGCTTCTCTTAGGGAGTTTAATCTGATATTTTTAGCAATAATGATTGTTATTTTATTTTGGATTTATCTATCTGTTGTAAAGATACACAAATTAATGGCTCCACTGATGCCTGTTAGTAACATGTTAGAGACAATTGCAAAAGGTTCTGTTTCTGATATAAAAATAGACTATTTTGGAAATGATGAGATAGCACATATCGTAAAAGCTACAAATTTAATAAATGAGAGTAGTAAAAAGATAATTAATCATGCAAACTGTATATCAAATGGAGATTTTACAAAAGAGTTTAATTTAAGGTCAAATGAAGATTATTTGGGTGAAGCACTAAATGCCATGACAAAAAGATTGCAAGATGTAACTGTTGTTGCAGAAGATGTCTCTATAGGATATACAAAATCTACAATAACAATCATGAGCGAACATGACAAATTGGGTCTTGCATTAAAGGTCATGAACGAATATTTAAATGATATAGCCGAAATTGCTGAAAGTGTGGCTGATGGTGACTTTTCTATAAAAGTAACTACAAGAGGCGAAGATGATAGGCTTGGAAATGCCATGAAAACTATGGTTAAAAATTTAAAAGCTATTATTTCTCAAGCAGATGCTATTGCAAAAGGTGATTATGAACAAAAAATAGAGGCAAAATCTAAAGATGATTTACTAGCAAATGCACTAATTCAAATGACAAATAGATTATATGCAAATAGAAAAAAAAGTGAAGAGACAATTTATATTCAAGAGGGAGTTGCAGAGCTTAACAAAGCACTATCTGGAAATAAAACATCTCCAGAGATATTTGGTGAAGCAATCAAATTTTTATGTCGTTATACAGAGGGAGCTGTTGGTGTTATATTTGATTTTAAAGAGAAAAACAATGAACTTTTACTTCAATCATCTTTTGCATTTAATGAAAGATTTGGTTTTCAAAATAGATACATTTTTGGAGAGGGTCTTGTTGGGCAAGTTGCACTTGAGAGAAGTTTTATTCACTTAAAATTTGACAAACGAAGCTCTTTAGCAATAGATACAGGCATAAGCCATGTAAATACTGTTTCAAATGTAGCTTTTCCAATAACATATGAAGAGTCTTTGCTTGGAGTATTTGTAATAGGCTATACAAAAGAGGCAACATCTGTAAATATTGAACTACTAAAACTATTTTCAAATGTTATTGCAAGTTATCTTTACACTGCTACACAAAATGATAAAATTAAAACACTTTTAGAAGAGTCAAGACAACGTTATGAAGAGTTGCAAGTAAAAAGTGAAGAGTTGCAACAAAGCAATGTACAAATGGAAGAGCAAAAACAACAACTAGAGCAACAAACCGCAGAGCTTAAAGCACAAAATGAGAAAGTTGAAGAATCCAAAAGAGAGATATATTTAAAAGCACAAGAGTTAGCAAGAGCTAATCAATATAAATCTGAATTTTTGGCAAACATGAGTCATGAATTAAGAACACCACTTAACTCTATAATACTACTTTCAAAAATGCTAAAAGAGAATAAAAATGGTAAATTACATGAAGATGATGTGAAAAAAGCAGATGTAATTCACCAATCTGGCAAAGATTTACTACTACTTATAAATGATATATTAGATTTATCAAAAGTAGAATCTGGCAAAATGGAGATATACTACACATCAACTCCTAGTCAAACACTCCTAGACTCTTTAAATTCCCTATTTTTAGAACTTGCAAAAGAGAAAGGATTGAAATTTATTATTGAAGATAGATTGAAACAAAATATATTTATAGACGAACAAAAATTTATGCAAATTATGAAAAATCTTTTATCAAATGCCTTTAAATTCACAAAAATAGGAAGTGTTACATTAATAGCAGATAAAAGTGACAAAGATGGATTTGATTATAAATTTATTGTAAAAGATACAGGCATTGGAATAGATAAAGATAAACAAGAGCTTATTTTTGATGCTTTTAAACAAGTCGATGGCTCTATAAGTCGAGAATTTGGTGGTACTGGACTTGGACTTTCTATCAGCAAAAACTTTACAGAACTACTAGGTGGAAAAATAGTTGTAGAGAGCGAAAAAGGAAAAGGAAGCACATTTAGTCTATATTTACCAAAAGGAGTAAGTACAACAATAATAACAGAAGATGTTAAAATTGAACCAAAAATAGAACAAGAAAATTTGAAAATTGAAGAAATAATGGAGAGCGAAGAAGCAAATATAATGGAACACTCAAAATCGTTAGAGCATAAAACTGTGCTTATTGTAGATGATGACCCACGAAATATATTTACAATTTCATCAGCACTTCAAGAATATGGTATGCAAACACTACATGCACTAAATGGTGAAGAAGCTTTACAAAAATTAAAAGAGCATAAAGATGAAATAGATTTAATCTTAATGGACATTATGATGCCTTTAATGGATGGCTATGAAGCAATAGGAGCAATAAGAAAAGATAGTTCAATAGCAAATATTCCAATAATAGCAGTAACAGCAAAAGCTATGAAGGAAGAGAGACAAAAATGCTTAGATTCAGGAGCAAACGATTACATCTCAAAACCAATAGATTTATCAGTTTTGATTGGTTTAGTATCTTCATGGATTGAAAAATAGTACTAGCGCTTAGTAGAATTAAATTTTATTGGTTATTGTCTTAACTTTTTGTTGTTGTATATTTTTCTATTCATGCATTTACTATTTTGACGATTTTCAATTAACTATAATAAGGAGTTATGAAATGGATATAAAAAATTCTACTCAAGGTTCGTTTGGTTACAATGTAAATGCTAGTTATCAAAAAATGCAGTTTCAAGGGGGGTTAAAAATTGGTGGTGAAAAGATTAATGCAGATATTTTAGTAGAGTCTTATGCACTTCAATTTCAAATGGATTCTCAATCTAACAGTGTGAATAATATGGCTTATCAAGGTGGGTTATTTGATATAACTCAAGGGGTTGATATAAAAAAATTAGAGGGGTTGATTGATTATAATGCAATTGGCTATAGTGGAAAACCATTAAGCCAAATAAATACAGATGAAGCAAAAGCATTAGTTGCTGATGATGGTTTTTTTGGTATAGAGCAAACATCAAAACGGTTGGCTGATTTTGTTATTCAAGGTAGTGGTGGCGATTTAAATCTATTAAAAGCTGGTAAAGAGGGTATTTTACAAGGTTTTAAAGAGGCTGAAGAGATGTTTGGCGGACGACTGTTTGATATTAGTTACAAAACTATTGAAAAAGCTGTTGAAACAATAGATAAATTTATAGAACAACAAGGTGGTAATATACTTGATACAAAAGCATAAAAAATCGCATTAAATTTTGTATAATCGCAAACTTAAAATTTTGAAAATGGGAATGGGTTTTGAGAAAAAGTAAGATTGTAATTATTGGCGGTGGGTATGCGGGTGTCAAAATGGTTGAAGAGTTATCTAAATATAATGATATTGATGTAATTTTAATAGATAAAAGTAGGTTTCACTATCTTCAACCTCAAGCTCATGAATTTATAGCTGGAAATGTAAAATTAAATGATATTGCCATTGACCTTGTAGCTTTTTGCAGTAGTTTTAAAAGAGTCTCTTTTTTTGAATGACTTTGTAACAAATATAGATTTTGCAAACAAAAGTGTTATTTGTGAAAATAGTAGTTTAAATTACGACTATTTGGTTATTGCAAATGGTGCAAAAACATTTTTTCCAAAGGCGATTGTTGGTCTTACAGAAAATACAAAAGATATAAAAACATTAGATGGTGCATTAGATTATAAACTATTAATAGAGAAGTATCTATTTGGAATAAATAAATTAAGCTCATTTAAAGTGGTTATTGGTGGGGCTGGATTATCAGGTGTTGAAATTGCTGCAGAATTGGCATATAAAGCTAAAAAGATGGGTTATTCAAAAAATGAGTTTAGCATTAAATTGATTGAACCTTTAAAAACTATACTTTATGGAATGGATGAGTTTTTGATAGAAAAATCAACAACTAGGTTACATGAACTTGGAGTTGATATTATAAATGGTCATTTTATCTCAAAAATTGATAGTAATTTGGTACATCTTACAAATAATCAAACATTTGAATTTGATATATTTATATTTACAGGCGGTGTAAAATCTGATACTTTGTCTGCAGAGTACCCTTTTACACTAAATCAAAGAGGTCAAATAGTAGTAGATAGATATTTAAAAGTTGGGGATTTTAATAATGTTTTCGCAATAGGTGATGCCGCAGAGATTAAAGATAGATTTAATAATATACTACCTCCAACCTCACAAATAGCAAAACAGAGTGCAAAATGTTCAGCTGAAAATATAGCTAGAAGTATAGGAAATGTAAGATTATTGCCATGTAATGCAAAAATAAAAGGTGTCATGATAGCACTTGGTGGAAATTATGCTGTTGGGATAATTTTTAATAAAATAAAACTAAGCGGTTATATTGCACATTTACTTAAAAATTTTATCTTTTTTATTCATGGATTGAGCTTCAAAAATTATGGAAAATATTTAAAAATATGAAAAAAGCAACCAAGCAAGAGATATTAGAGATAAAAAAACTCTTTTTAGAACACTATAGCGATAAAAAAACAGAGTTAAACTATAGAAATCTTTATGAATTATGTGTAAGTGTCATGCTTTCAGCACAATGCACAGATAAACGAGTAAATCAAATCACTCCAAAATTATTTCAAACATTTCCAGATATTGAAACACTCTCTAATGCCTCTTTGGAAGAGGTAAAAGAGCTTATAAATAGTTGTTCATATTTTAACAATAAAGCAAAAAATTTAATCAATTTTGCAAAAAATGTAAAAGAGAGATTTAATTCAAATATACCATTAAACGAAGAAGATTTAAAAACATTATCAGGAATTGGGCAAAAAACGGCAAATGTTGTCATGATAGAGTTTGCTAATAAAAATTTAATGGCAGTTGATACTCATGTATTTAGAACATCTCATAGATTAGGTTTAAGCAATCAAAAAAGTGCAATAAAAACAGAAGAGGAGTTGTCTAAAAAGTTTAAAACAGATTTAAACCAACTCCATCAAGCTATGGTACTATTTGGAAGATACATTTGCAAAGCAAAAAACCCTTCATGTCATGAATGTTTTTTGACACAATTTTGCAAATCAACGGATAATTTTAAACCTCAATAGATTAATTTCATACAAAATATACAATAAACTTCCACAAATCAATATTGTCGGGTAAGAACACCACCTCACAGTGACATCCTCCCCTAAGAACCGTACTTGCGACTTTCACCGCATACGGCTCAAGCACCGAACTAAACTTTTGTGAAATTTTTAAGAATAAAATATCTTTTGATAAAATAATCATCAAAAGATTTGTCATAAGAATTAGCTTCACTTTTAATTTTAATAAACTCCTTTAGTGGGAGTGTACTAAGCCTATAAACAAACTGCTTTCCATCTGATAATACGACTGATTTATAGTTTGGAAATGGTTTAAAATATTGTTTGTAATATTTTAAAGTTTTTCTTCTTTGATGAACTCTTTTCATCCAATTAAGTGACTTTCTCCAAATAAACTCATCAATCTTGCCAAATATCACCTTTGAATTTACAAACCTATAATAGTTTGCCCATCCCCTAAGTAGTGGATTGAGTTTTAATATAAGCAACGATAAGGGTGATGAGTTATACTTTTTAAACATCTGTTTGATTTTGGATTTAAAAGATTTAATCCCATCTTTAGTAGGTTTAACTATCACTTTATTATTAGGATATTTCCTAAAGTTAAAGCCTAGAAAATCAAATCCATCTCTAATATGAGTAATATGAGTTTTTTCACGAGATAGCTCTAACCCTCTTTTATTTAGAAATATTTCAATATCTTTTTGAACTAATCTTAAACATTTTGGACTATATCCTGTAATTACAGGATATAGTCCAAAATGTTTAAGATTAGTTCAAAAAGATATTGAAATATTTCTAA
>JACAEZ010000042.1 GCA_013388565.1 Campylobacterales bacterium
AATTTTGATACATATCCAAAAGGGTGGAGTTTACTTGGTAATTCAAAAGAGATAACAATCAAAGAGATAAAAGATAAAAATCCAGAAATTAAATACATCTATCAATATAGACAAAATAGTTGGTATAAAAATGATAATGATATTATTAATAGTGGTGATGGGTACTGGATATATAAAAAAGAGCCTGATTTCAATCAATCAATTAATATTGGTTGGAATTTATTATCATTGCCTGTAAATAAAGTAACATCTATTGAAAAATATCAAAATGCTGATTTAATTTATACATTTGAAAATGGTGAATATATTAAGAATCCAGCGATATTAAAACCATATATTGGCTTTTGGCTTCAGTCAAATGTAAATCAAACTATTGGTTTTTATGGTACAAATTATGAACTAAATAGTTCACTTATCAAAAGTGGTTGGAATTTATTAGGTGGAAAAATTAGTTCTATAAAAGATTTAAAATCTAATGATGATAGAATAGAAAAAGTGTATATTTTTCAAAATGGTAATTATATAAGTGATGATTTATTTGAAAAAGTGGATGCTGGTGTAGGTATTTGGATTTTTGCTAATTAGTAAATTAAATTACTAATTAACTTCTATTGGCTATAATACCGCTATCACAAAAAATAACAAAATTAGGGAATAATCATGAATTATGAATTTATAAAAAAGTTTTTATTTAAACTTGACCCTGAAAATGCTCACAATTTAATAGAAAAATTAATGAGTTTAACAAACAGTTATCCTGCTGTATTAAATAGTTTTATAGAAGAGAATTTTATAGCAGATTCTATGCTTAGACAAAATATTTTTGGTTCAACTTTTTATAATCCAGTAGGACTTGCAGCTGGATATGATAAAAATGCAAAAATGAATAGGTCTCTTTTAGCACTTGGTTTTGGATATTTAGAGTTTGGAACAATTACACCTCTTCCTCAAAGTGGAAATGACAAACCTCGACTTTTTAGGTATCCTGAATATGAATCTATTCAAAATAGTTTTGGTTTTAATAATGAAGGTGGAGCAGAAGTTGCTAAAAGAGTTAAAGAGTTTTATCCACTCTCTATTCCAATTGGTATAAATATTGGAAAAAACAAAATTACCTCTCAAGAAAATGCAATAAACGATTATGAAAAATTGGTTGAAATGTTTAACAATATAAATAATTATTTAGTTATAAATGTTTCAAGCCCAAATACTCCAAATTTAAGAGATTTACAAAATGAAGAGTTTATAAAAGAGCTTTTTATTAAATTAACATCTATAACTAAAAATCCTATTTTACTGAAGATTGCACCTGATATGAGTGTAGATAATGCACTTTCTCTTTGTAATGTTGCAATAAATCATGGAGCAAAAGGAATTATTGCAACAAATACTACGATAGATTACTCTTTAATTCCAAATGCAAAAAATTTTGGTGGATTAAGTGGAAAAGTATTGCAACAAAAAAGTAGAGAGTTTTTTAAAGAGCTTTCCAAAGAGCTTTTTTCAAAAACAACTCTTATATCTGTTGGTGGAATAGATAGTGCTGAAGAGGCTTATACTAGAGTACTTTTAGGTGCAACTCTTATTCAAGTTTATAGTGCATTAATTTTCAAAGGTCCATCATTAGTTAAAGATATAAATCTTGGAATAATAGAAAAACTAAAAAGAGATGGGTTTAATCATATTAGTGAGGCAGTAGGAAAAGGTTTATGAGAACAATAACTATATTTATATTTTTTTTAGGAGTTTTAATGGCAGATATTTTACCTAAGCATTTTAGTAGTACACTAAAAAATGGCTTAGAAGTTGTAGTAATTCCCATGAATAATGGCAGTAATGTAATTACAACAGATATTTTTTATAAAGTGGGCAGTAGAAATGAGGTAATGGGCAAAAGTGGAATAGCACATATGTTAGAGCATCTAAATTTTAAATCAACAAAAAATTTAAAAGCTGGTGAATTTGATGAGATTGTAAAAAGTTATGGTGGTATAAACAATGCCTCAACAGGGTTTGATTATACACACTATTTTATAAAATCAAGTTCGCAAAATCTTGATAACTCTTTGAAACTTTTTTCAGAACTTATGCAAAATTTAAATCTTTTAGATGAAGAGTTTCAACCTGAAAGAATGGTTGTAGCTGAAGAAAGACGATGGAGAACAGATAATTCACCGATTGGATTTATGTATTTTACAATGTTTAATAATGCTTTTATATATCACCCTTATCATTGGACTCCTATTGGATTTATAGATGATATTTTAAATTGGAAAATAGAGGATATTAAAGAGTTTCATAAAAGATATTATCAACCAAAAAATGCAATTATTGTAGTAGCTGGAGATGTTGAACCAGAATTGGTATTTGAACATGCTAAAAAATATTTTGAAAGCATTCCAAATGATGGTGATATTCCATTAGTATATCAAAAAGAGCCTGAACAAAATGGTGAAAAAAGAGCAATCATTAAAAAAGAGTCAGAAGTGGAAGTTGTTGCAATAGCTTATAAAATACCAAACTTTCAGCATATTGACCAAACAGCACTTTCTGCTATTAGCGAAATTTTAAGTGGTGGTAAAAGTTCAAGACTTCAAAAGGTTTTAGTTGATGAAAAAAGAGTTGCTAATCAAGTATATGCTTATAATCTAGAGCTTATTGATGCAGGTGTATTTATAATCATGGCAGTTTGTAATCCAAACTTTAAAGCTGAAGAGGTTGAAAAACTGATACTACAAGAGATAAAAAAAATAAAAAAAGATATAACATCTGAAGAGGTTGAAAAAACAAAGATAAATGCAAAGGCTGATTTTATATTTTCACTTGAAAACTCTAGTAATGTAGCTGACCTTTATGGAAGCTATCTAGCTAGAGGTGATATAAATCCACTTTTGACACATTTAGATAGACTCAATGCTTTGAGTGCAAAAGATATTCAAAATGTTGCTAAAAAGTATTTTAAAAAGCAAAATTCAACTACCGTGATACTTAGAAAAAAGTCAAAGGAGTAGGAAATGACTGAAATAAATCATATTCAAATGCTTAGAAGAAATATTGAAAATGTCTATTCTAGAGAAAATGAGATAATTTATGAGTTAAAATCATTTAAAGAGAGTACAACACAACAATTTAACGAAGTAAAAGAGCAGCTAGATGAATCTAATTTTAGATTGAATAATTTAGAAGTTGATGTTTCGGTTTTAAAAACAGATGTTGCCATACTAAAATCAGATGTTTCAACATTAAAATCAGATGTTTCAACATTAAAATCAGATGTTTCAACATTAAAATCAGATGTTTCAACATTAAAAACCGATGTTTCAGAAATAAAATCAAAAATGAATAATATTGAAACCCTATTAATAACATTAGTAAATAAAGGATAAGAGATATGAAAAATATTGTAATTGGTGCTATGACTGCATTAATAACCCCATTTAAAAACAAAAAAATAGATGAAGCTATGTATGCAAAGCTAATTCAAAGGCAAATTGATAATGGAATTGATGTCGTAGTGCCTGTTGGTACAACTGGCGAGAGTGCAACATTAAGTCATGATGAGCATAAGAGATGTATTGAAATTGCGGCCGATGTTTGTAAAAACACAAATGTAAAAGTGTTGGCTGGAGCTGGAAGTAACTGTACAGAAGAGGCGATTGATTTGGCTACATTTGCTCAAAAAGCTGGAGCAAATGCTGTACTTTCTGTCACTCCATACTATAATAAACCAACACAAGAGGGGCTTTATCAACACTATAAAGCATTAGCAAATTCTGTAGAAATCCCTTTAATGCTCTATAATGTACCAGGAAGAACTGGAGTTGATTTAAAACCAAAAACTGTTGAGAGACTGTTTAAAGATTGTTCTAATATTTATGGTATCAAAGAGGCGACTGGCTCGATGGAGAGAGTTGTGGATTTAAATAAAAAAACACCAGATTTGATTATTGTAAGCGGTGATGATGCGATAAACTACCCAATTTTGGCTAATGGTGGAAAAGGGGTAATCTCTGTTACATCAAATCTTTTACCAAATTATATTTCAGAGTTGGTTCATTCAGCACTAAATAAAAATTATGACAAAGCAAAAGAGCTTAACACTACAC
>JACAEZ010000073.1 GCA_013388565.1 Campylobacterales bacterium
AAAAATTAAAATATTTTTTAGATGAAAGTAATATTGATATAAACAATCTTGAATGTTTAGACATTGGTTCAAGTACAGGTGGATTTTGTGAAGTATTATTAGATGCAGGTGCAAAAAGTGTATTTTGTATTGATGTTGGTTCAAATCAACTTCATGAAAGCTTAAGAACAAATCCAAAAGTAACACTATTTGAAAATTTAGATATTAGAGATTTTCAAACTAAACAAAAATTTGATTTAATAACTTGCGATGTTTCATTTATAAGTGTCTTAAAGATTTTAGACAAAATAGATGAGTTGGCAAAAAAAGAGATTATTATATTGTTCAAACCACAATTTGAAGTTGGAGCAAATATAAAAAGAGATAAATTTGGTGTTGTAAAAGATGAAAAAGCGATAATTAGAGCTATTGATTTATTTATTTCAAATACGGTCATGAAAGGTTGGAAATTGCTTGAGCAAAAAAATTCAAAACTTCAAGGTAAAGATGGAAACAAAGAGATACTGTTTAGATTTGCAAAATAGCATAGATTCTATTGCTATTGGTGTATTTGATGGTATGCACTTAGCACATCAAAAACTATTTTCTGCATTGAGTGAAAATGGAGCTATTTTAATAATAGAAAACAATTTATCTACACTAACTCCAAAAGATTTTAGAAAACATTTCACAAATAGAGAGATTTTTTATTATGCTTTGAGTGAAATAAAACATCTAACTGGAGAGCAGTTTGTTGAAAAATTAAAGAGTGATTTTAAAAATTTAAAAAAAATTGTTGTTGGTTATGATTTTCAATTTGGGATAGATAGAAGTTGTGATATTGTTGATTTAAAAAAACTTTTCTTAGGTGAAGTTGTAATAATTGATGAAGTTTTATTAGATAATTTTAGTGTTCACTCAAGATATATTAGAGAGTATATAAAAAATGGAGAAATAGAGTTAGCTAATAAACTTTTAGGACACCCTTATAAAATAGAGGGTGTAAAAATAAAAGGTCAAGGCATAGGCAAAAAAGAGTTTGTAGCTACAATAAATTTGATAACAACAGATTTTTTACTTCCTAGTGAAGGAATTTATGTAACAAAAACAACAATTTTAGATAAAACTTATAATTCAGTTACATTTTTAGGTCATAGAGTTTCAACAGATGGAACTTTTGCAATAGAGACACATATTTTAGATTGTGATATAAATTTTGAAGATGGTGTTGTGATAATTGATTTTTATAAAAAACTAAGAAATAATCAAAAGTTTAACTCATTTATAGAGCTTAAACAACAAATTTTTGATGATATAAAAGAGGCAAAAAGATACTTTCATGAAAGATAAAATATTTGAAAAACCAATAACAAAACAGTTTGAATTTGATGAAGCATGTGCTAGTGTGTTTGATGATATGTTAGTTCGTTCAGTGCCATTTTATAAAGATGTAATAAATTTAACAACAGATATTTTAGTAAAAAACCTTCATGAAGGCGATATTATCTATGATTTAGGATGTTCAACTGCAACCACATTAATAGAACTTCAAAGAAAATTTGCAAAACCGTTAGAACTAATAGGCATTGATAACTCAATTGCCATGATAGAAAGAGCTAAAAATAAAGCAAAAGCATACAATGTAAATTGCAACTTTATTTGTGATGATATGTTTAATATTGATTTTAAAAAATCAAATGTATTTATATCAAACTATACTATTCAATTTATAAGACCAATGAACCGCGAAAAACTTGTTAAGAAAATATATGACTCATTAAAACCAAATGGAATTTTTATATTTAGTGAAAAAATTATTAGTGAAGATAAAATTTTACATAAACAGTTAATTGACATCTATTATGATTTTAAAAAATCACAAGGTTATAGTGAGTATGAAATAGCACAAAAAAGAGAAGCATTAGAAAATGTATTAATTCCATATACATTAGATGAAAATATATTAATGGCTAAAAATGCAGGATTTGAACATGTTGAATGTATATTTAGATGGCTAAATTTTGCTACTATCATTTGCTTTAAATAGTATTGCCACTACCTCTTTTTAATTACATGGAATGTTTTATGCAAAATATGTACAAAAAGGAGGTGTGTCATGTTTATAATCAACGATACAACTTTAAGAGATGGCGAACAAGCCCCTTTTGTGGCATTTAATATAGAAGAGAAAATCAAAATCGCTACACTTTTGTATGAAGCTGGGTGTGATGAGCTTGAAATTGGTACTCCTGCGATGGGTAAAAAAGAGCAAAATGATATAAAAGAGTTATTAAAATTAAATCTTCCAATAAAAATGATGAGTTGGAATAGAGCTACACTTTGTGACCTTGAAGCATCACTTGAGTGCGGAGTGAAGGCGGTTGACTTGTCTATTCCTACATCACACATCATGATAGAGACAAAATATAAAAATGATATTGATTTGATGTTAAAAAATTTAGAGCAGTGCATAACATTGGCTAAAAAAAAGAGGCTGTTTGTCACTATCGGGGGTGAAGATAGTTCAAGAGCTGATATAAATTTTTTAAAAGAGGTTATAAACGAAGCCCATAACTTAAAAGCTGATAGATTTAGATATTGTGATACAATCGGCATTTTAACCCCTAAAAAAAGTTTTCAAACAATCGAAGAGTTGGTTAAATTAGACAAACTTGATATTGAAATGCACACACATAATGATTTTGGAATGGCGGTTGCAAATGGTATCGCTGGGCTTGAAGCTGGAGCTAAAAGTATAAATACTACGGTTGTAGGGCTTGGTGAGAGAGCTGGAAATGCACCGTTTGAACAGATACTCATGAGTTTTATTCATCTATTTGATGAACATAGAGAGTTTAAATCAAACATTTTAAAAGAGCTTGTTTCAACTGTTTTAAAAGCTTCAAAAGTGAAACTATCAAGCATGGCACCAATTATTGGCAAACGACTATTTGCTCATGAAAGCGGTATTCATGCTGATGGTATGATGAAAAATGAGGCGATGTATGAACCATTTAGCCCAAAAGAGGTCGGTGCAAAGAGAGTCTATCCAATAGGCAAACATACAGGCTCTAGTAATATAATCTATCATCTTCAAAAAAGAGGGTTAAATCTATCTAAAAAAGAGGCTTCTATGCTTATACCAAAAATTAGAGATATTGTGACAAGTCGAAAAAAAGTGTTAAATGAAGTTGAACTTGAACAGTTATATTTAAAAGAGATAGCTTGAATATCACTATAAAATGGCTAACACTGACTGATAGCGAATTTGTAACTAGACTTGGACAAATAGAGGGTTGGGTGATTGATAATTATGAGAGTGAAAATATCATCAAACAAAACCAAATATTTTGTTTTGGTGCATTTCATGATAGTAGATTAGTTGGTGCTATTATGGGATTTATTCATGAAAAAAGTTCTTACATAGCGAACTTTTTAGTATCTCATGAATATAGAAATCAAAAAATTGGCAGAAGACTTTTTGAAACACTTTTTAATGCCTTGAAATTAGAAAAAGATACTATATATCTATATGCTGCTTCAAATATGAAAGATTTTTATGAAAAATTTGGATTTGAAGTGTTGAGTGATATTGTTAGATTTGAAAGCACTACCACACCAAATTTTAAATTTTCACCAAACATGGTAAAAGATTTGGAATTGCCAAGTTTTAAAACAACACTGTTAAAAATGAGTAATCAAATCTTTAATGAACGAAGAGATAATCTTTATAGTTTTTTGTGTTCTCATGCAAGTTCACTGAATTTTTGCTCACCAAATGCTATTATGCACTCAAGAGCTTTTAATTCAAAAATTCAACTTGCACCTTTTTTTGTAAAAAGTGGAGCATATTTTGATGCTGAAAAGATGTTTAGAGCATTATTGTTTGTTAGAAATGGTAAAAAAATTTATGCTGATGTACCATTGGTAAATAGTGATAGTGTAAATTTATTTATTCAATATGGCTTTAAAGAGAGTGTTGGTGGGTATTTCATGAGATATGGCAAAGATTTGAATATAAATTTTAACAATATTTACTCATTTGCCACACCGTGTAGTGTTGGGTGATTAATACAACTCAATAGAATTTTCATCGCTTACATCTTCTATTACACAAATAATTTGCTTTGTATTGCTGATTAGTGACTTTATAAGATGTTCTTTAGCTAAATCGTTATTTGAAACAGTCTCATTTTTCCATAAAATCAAATCGTTTATAAAACACTCTATTAAAAATGATAAGTTATCTAAATTTTTTGAAATGCTCTCTTTTTGATAATTCATAATCATGAAGTATCCTAACTCTTTTAAAGCTTTTCCAAATTCTAAATATTGATGATATTTACAAATTATAGTTCCATAACTTTCTAATTTTACACCAAGTTCTTTTATTAAAGAGATATTAAAATGTTCAAATGTTATTTTTGAAGCAATCGAATTAATATCCTCTTCAATATCATTTAAATCAATCAAATCATACTCATCTATTTCAACATTATTAATCTCTTCTTTATCTATATTGCTATTACAATGGTGTTTTATATCAACACTATCTATATCTAAATAGTAGTCACAATAACTTCTATCATTACAAACAATAATTATATATTTTTTAATTATTCCATAAAAATTCAGTTCAAATATTGACAAAGCGCTAGATACACTCTCAAAATCTGCTTGATTTGTTTCAAATAAAAATTTCATCAAACTATTTTTAAAACCATTACAGATTAAAAAAATATCCTCTAATGGAAGCTTTTTTGTTTTGAAAAAATCAATCATGACTATTACTTCAGGACAATTTCCAACCTCTCTTTCACCTTTGCAAATATCTATGTAGTAGTTTAAAATTCTAACTCCAAAATGTTTGATAAAAAAAGATGGATTTATTTTATGTATTGTAAGTGCTTGTGTAGATAAATTATTCATCTGCCAATAGTTTAATATTACACTTTTTGAATTAACCAATTTTTCTATTAAATTCTTATTTATATTCATGCATACAACCTAATATTATGAATGTTTTGTCAAATCACTTATTACATGAAGCAATAAATTTGGACTTACAGGTTTTCTAATAAAATAGTTACAAATATCATTGAAATTTTTATTAATATCAATGTTATTCCCAGTCATTAATACAACATTTACACTTTGATTAATTTTTTTAATAGACTCTATCATAGATATACCATCAAGCTCTGGCATGACAATATCTGAAATAATCAAATCTATCTCATCTTTGTGATTTATATACTGCATCAAACCTTCACTTCCATTTGTAGCAGTTATTATCCCATCGCTATATTTTTTATTAATCACTTTGTACAACAAATCCCTTAAAATTTCTTCATCTTCAACTAATAGTATCATAGAAAATTTACCTCAAAAAATATTTATTCAAAATTATATAAAAAAGAAATTTCTAAAAAATGTCTAAAAACAATTTTTTAAAGAAATTGTAAATTTAGCACCATTTTTTAGATTTTTAACATCAATTTCACTACTAAATCTATTTTTGATTATATTTTTACAAATATAAAGTCCAATTCCAGTACCTATATTTGATGGTTTTGTTGTGTAGTATGGTTCAAAAATCTTTTCAATAGGCTCTACTTTTACTCCACCGCAATTATCAATAATAGAAATTTTTTTTATATTATTAGAGTTAAAAATTTTTATAGATATTTTTGCTCTTTTTATTTTTCTCTCAATCGCCACATCTTTTGCATTTGCCAATAAATTTAACAAAACTGTTGAAAACTCATTTGCATATCCATATATATTTATATCTTCAAACTCATCTACAAAAACCTCAATGTGGTGTTGTTTAAATGAACTTTTCAGTATATTTAATGTTTTATTTATACAATTTTGCAAACTAAAATAATCTTTTTTCTTGTCAATAGAAAAAAAGTTTCTAAAATCTTCTATTGTATTTGACATATAAACCAACAAATCTTCGGCATCATCTAATTTTTGTTCTAACTTTTCACTAGATAAATCAGAAAATCTGTTTGCAGTTTTTATATTCATTAAAATAGCATTTAGTTCAGCTATTGGTTGTCTCCATTGATGAGCAATATTTGCAATCATCTCACCAAGTGATGCTAATTTTGATTGATGAATTAATATTTCATTTAATTTTTCTATATTTAATTCATTCATGAGAGTTTTCTTTAACACTTAATTTATAACCAAACCCAACACAATTAGCTATCAAATCTTCACACATTTTATCTCTAAGTTTTTTAACTAAACTTCTAATAGCTTGTAGTGTAACTATATCATCTTCATAAACAACTGTTTCAATATCTTCATAAGTTACCATTTTATTTAACTGTTCAATAAATAACTCCAACAATTTTGACTCATTTTTTGAAAGTTTAATATGCTCTTCATGTTTTACAAGCTCTTTTTCAAAATAGTTATAACTTAAATTTTCAGAAAGTTTAAAAGAGACATGTTTAAATTTTTTCATCTCTTTTGTTGATTTTATTAATGCTTCAAATAGTGCATTTTCTGTTATAGGTTTTAATAAATATCTTGTTAAATTTTGTTCAACCGCTTTAATTAGATACTCTTTTTCAGCATGAGCTGTTGCTATTATTATTCTTGTATCGTTATCATCTTTTCGTATCTCACAAGCTACTTCAAGACCACTCATTTTTGGCATATTAATATCTAAGATACAAATATCTGGTTTATTTAATTTGTAAAGCCTCAATGCCTCTTTACCATCTTTAGCAGTTATTAAGTTTGAACAGTAATATTTTAAGACAGATGCAATATTTTCTCTAATGCCATCTTCATCCTCTGCATACAAAATCTTTGAGAATTTTAAAATTTCTCTGTCTTTCATCAAAAAACTCCTAAAAAAGCAATTTAAAAGCAATTCTATTATTATATAATAACAATTATAAGTTTTTTTAACAAAGAGTCAAACAATGGAATTAACACATAAAGATATAAAAGCTATAAAAACACTAGTGTATAAATATACGGGCATAATATTAAATGATAGTAAAGATATTATGATAAAAAATAGAGTGCATAAATTAATAGAAAAGCACTCTTTACCTCATGATATGAAATATATTCTTGAGAGAGTAAGTAGTGGAGAGCTTAGAGAGATATTCATAAACTCATTTACAACAAATAAAACAGACCTTTTTAGAGAGGTTTTTCATTTTAATGATTTGTTAGATAGGGTATTTACAGAACATTTCAAATATGAAAACAGTATAAATATATATTGTTGTGCTAGTTCAACTGGAGAGGAGCCTTACTCTATAGCTACCACATTTTTACACTATAAAGAGTTAATGAATGCTCCAATAAATGCTACGATAACTGCTACAGACATAGATACGAATGTTTTAGCTCAAGCAAAAGAGGGTGTTTTTCAAGTAAATAAATACCAAAATCCATTTCCAAATTGGTTTAAACCTCAACTATATTTTAAAAGAAGAGAGACTCAAGAGACAATTCCATATTTTTTTATAAAAGCAAAAGATGAAGTTAAAAAATTATTAACATTCAAACAGTTAAATCTATTTGACCAAACATATCCATTTAAAGAGAGTAGTTTAGATGTTATTTTTTGCAGAAATGTATTGATATATTTTAATACAAAAGACCAAGGAGCTATTATTCATAAACTATTAAAAATATTGAAAATGGGTGGCACTATCTACTTTGGACATTCAGAAAATCCTCTTGAATATTCAAGATATTTAGAAAAAAAAGGACATAATATTTTTGTAAAGGTTAAAGATATATTATGATTATAAAAGGCTCTTTAGATAATGAAATTTTAAAATTGCCACCAACATCAGCAAATAAACTCATAAAAGGGTATCCTACATTTATAATTATAGGTGGTGAGTTTGCAATAACTTCAGATGTACATAATATAGC
>JACAEZ010000077.1 GCA_013388565.1 Campylobacterales bacterium
AGCTTCCATAAAAAACTCACCAACAATAGTTACAATTTTTCCATTTCGTTTTTCATGTTTTAGATATAAATTGTGTTTATTTGGTTCTAAAAGCTCTTTTTTTGCATTACAAATACACTCACTTTTATTAAAACCACACTTTTTGCAAACTGTATCAAGTACAATATCATCTTCAAATTTTGCACCAATGACAAATGGTTGTGTCTTTTTCATAAATGCTCCTTAAACCATGGCATATAATTTTTTTCTTTCATTAGAACTAGCTATATTAAGCAGTTTTCTATATTTTGTAATAGTTCGTCTAACAAGTTTTATAGAAAATTTTTCCTCTATCATATCAAGCATTTTTACATCGCTTAATGGTCTGTTTTTATTCTCTTCTGATACAATTTTTTTAATAAAATCTTTAATAGCTGTATTTGAAACATCTTTGTCATCAATAGCTATGCAAAAGAAGTTTTTTATAGGGATTATTCCTCGATTGCACTCCAAATATTTATTTGAAATTGCTCTTGAAATTGTAGATGGATTGTGTCCAAACTCATCTGCTAAATCTATAAGTCTCATGGGCTTTATCTCTCCACCTGTAAAAAACTCATATTGATACTCAACTATCATCAGCCCTATTTTGTAAAGTGTTGCTTTTCTCATGTCAAGTGCATCAACTAAATCTTTTGCCTCTTTTATCTTTTTTTTAATAAATGGGTGTTCAGCTTGTAAGCCATTTAAATCTATTTTTATTGTTGGATAATATTTTTCATTCAAACTAACTTCAATAACTCCATCAATTTCTGACACAAAAATATCTGGAATAACCTCTAAATCATCTTCAAAAAAATCAATTGCAGGTGGGTTTTTAAACTTTTTTATAATATTTAGGGCTTCATGATAATATTTTTCATTTTTATAATTTGTAATATTATCAAAATCATCAACTATCAATTTAACAACTTTATACACCTCGTCTTCACACTCTATATGATTTAGTTGAAATAAAAATGACTCTCGCAAATTAATAGCTCCAACTCCAGCTGGTTCAATATATGCAAATCTCTCTCTTATCTTTTTAACCATTTCAGAAGTTACATCAAATTTTTTTGCAATTTGTTCAATATCACCTTCAAAATACCCCTCATCAGAGATTAATTCAACAATCTCAAAAGCTATATTTTGTGAAATTTTTGTAGGAAAAAGTGGTGGGCAAATCTGTTCAGACAAACTTTCATAAAGCCCTTTTTTCACAAAATTTAAAGACTCTATTGCATTTGTTTTAGTTGATTTTGGTGTTGACAATTTTTGAGAACTATCTTTTTTCATGATAGTTTCACTCATGTTGGAGCAAAAACCAGATTTTAGTTCAACAAAAGGGTTGTTTTTTGAATATTCACTCAAAACCTCTTCAAGCTCTTCAATATTTGTTTGCAAAATTGGTAACCAACTTTTTAAAGTAGCAGATAGTTTATTTTTATTTCCTACATCTATTTGAGTTCTAAGTCTCATATTTTAAAGTTTTCTCCAAGATAGTATCGTTTCACACCTTCATGCTCTAATATGTTTGAAGATTCACCAACTGCTAAAATATTGCCATCTTTGATAACGGCAACTTTATCACACACATTCAAAGTCTCTCTAACATTGTGGTCTGTTATCAAAACACCAATATCTAGCTCTGTTAATTGTTTGATTATTTTTTGAATATCTCCAACATTTATGGGGTCAACCCCAGCAAAAGGTTCATCAAGCAGTAAAAACTTAGGCTTATTTACCAAAGCTCTAGCAATCTCAACTCTTCTTCTCTCTCCACCGCTTAAATGAATTCCAAGCCGTTTTCTAATAGGTTCTATGTTAAAAAGTTCCAAAAGTTCTTCTATTCTTCTCTTTCTATCTTTTTCTTCTTTTATAGAAACCTCTGTTGCAATCAATAAATTATCCTCTACACTCAAATCTTTAAATATGCTAGATTCTTGAGGTAAATATCCAATTCCTATTTTTGCCCTTTCATGAAGAGGTTTTGTGGAGATATTTTCATCATCTAAAAAGATATTTCCACTTGTAGCACTTATAAGACCGCAAATTATATAAAATGTTGTAGTCTTTCCTGCCCCATTTGGACCAAGCAAACCCACAACTTGTTTAGATTCTATCTCTAAACTTATATTTTCTATTATTCTTGTTTTTTTTATATATTTTGATACACAATCTACTCTAAGCCTATTCATGAGACACCTTATAAACTCTACAATCATCTTTTGGTTCAATCGTTACAACCACAACAAAAAAACCATAACTTTTTAAAATTTTAATCAATCTATCATCACCCCACTCTACAAAATGGATACCATCTTGTTCAAATAGCTCTAAAAAACCAAGCTCTAAAATCTCATTTAACTCTTTATTATAAATATCATAATGAAATATACCATTTTTATACTCATGATATAGTGAAAAAGTTGGAGATGTTACATTTTCATCAATATTTTTAAATTTTAAATACTCTCTTACAAGTGTAGTTTTACCACTTGCTAAATCTCCTTGCAACATAGTAATTGAATGCGGTTTTAAAATAGTATCAAGATACTCAAAAAGTGGATTTAAATTATTTAATTGCAGTCTAAACTCTCTCATATTGAATTTGAAACCTCTATTATTTGCTCTAATTTTTCAGCACATTTACCACTATCAATCAATGTAGAAGCTAATTCTACACCATCTTCAATAGAATTTACAACATCACCAACCAAAAAAGCCAAACTAGCATTCATGACAACTATATCTCTATATGCTCCATGAAGTCTGTTTTGTAAAATCTCTTTTGTGATAGTTGCATTTATATTTGCATCTCCACCTTTTATATCATCAAGCCCATATCGTTTAAAACCATATTGTGTTGGATTTAAATCAAAATAGCTACAAATACCATGTTCAAGCAAACCAACAGTGGTATTATCACTTAGCGATATTTCATCTAACCCATCATGAGAGCTAACAACAATAGCCTTTTTAGTATCAAGCAACTGCAAAGCCTCACAAATTTTTGGCACAAAACTTTTATCAAACACCCCAATAAACTGCTTTTTTACATTAGCTGGATTTGAAAGAGGTCCTAAAATATTAAAAATCGTTCTATGATTTATTGATTTTCTAATAGGCATAATAAAACTCATGCAAGGATGATGTCTTTGTGCAAATAAAAATGTAAAACCACTTTTGAGTAGTAGCTCCTTTTCTTGCTCCAAATTAAGATTTAAATTCACACCCAATGCTTCAAGCATATCAGCACTACCAGATTTACTAGTGATACTTCTATTTCCATGCTTTGCGACATACAATCCACCACTAGCCAAGATTATAGAAACCGTAGTAGAGATATTAAAACTACCGCTTTTATCCCCACCAGTTCCACAATTATCTATCAACTTATCTTTTATACTCTCATCTAAATCCAGTTTTATAGAGTGTTTTCTCATCACCACCGTAGCTGCTGCTATCTCTTCATAATTTTCACCACGATTAAACAACTCTATCAAAAACTCCCTAGCTTCATCAAAGCTAAGCTTTTGATTAAATAACTGTTCAAACATCTCCAATGCTTCGTTATAGTTCATGAAAGCTCCTTGATATATTTATAACATTTTACTGTAAATTCACCCAAAAACCATCACCAGCATTTATAGTGCTAAGTGTAGATATACCAGCATTTGATATTTTTGTAGCTAGTGTGCTGTTTGGACTATATGCACTCCATGAAGTGCCACTCCATTTCCATATTGTCACTATGTTTGATTTTAAAGCAGTTAGTTCACTAACTGTCACATCTTCACCAGTACCTAGCAAATGCCAACCAGTTGCAGCTGATGTAAATTTTGAATAATCTTTGATATTGAATTATTGAGTAGTTGCACTTGAACTACTTGGAGCAATACCCATAATAGTTGGATATTGTGCTTGACAAGCTAAATAGTAAGAGTATGAAAAATCACTTGGTAGTGGTGGTGGGTTGTTTGCCAATAGTGTGCATATATTAGATGTTACTGTTGGTAATGATGAGCTTGAACTAGTTAAAGATATTCCACAAGCTGATGGATTATTTTTGCAATATGTAACTGTTCCAGTGTGTGGATAAAATGTATTTGCTAATTCACCATTTATTTTTAAATCAAAATGATAATTTGTTATTCCGCTATCATATATGTAAACTTTTATGTAGTATGTCCCAGCTGTAAGATTTTTAGTAGCAACTGTGTCATTATTACTAACCGTCTCTTTTGCAAGTTGTGTTAGATTTGAGTTATATAAAACAATATATGGATAACTACCATTAGAATTTCCAGCATTGTTTATGATAATGCCATCATCATTTTGTAATGTGAATTTAAACCAATCAACATTTCCACTCATTTCAATAGAACCATTCATTGTAGAGTTGAGAGTTATCTCTTGAGCTGATGATTGTGTATTTGGATAATCATCAGATATTAAAGCTCTTAAATCTCTAGCAAACATATCACTAAACCCTACCGAAACCAATAGCATTGAAGCAAAAATTGAAACTCTTTTCATAAATTATATCCTTTTGTTGTTGTTTAAATAACAATCATCACCTTATTATAATAAGTTGATAGAAAAATGGTAACTCAATAAACTTTAACACCTCATTATATTAAGGTGATTTAGTGAAAGATATTGAGCTAATGCCTATTGATAACATCGAAAAGATACATAAAACAATAGGGCTAAATGTACAAAAAATACGAAAATCAAAAAATATCTCACAACTAAAGTTATCATTAGCACTTGGTTATGAATCCGTGAGTCTTATATCTTGTGCCGAAATATATCACAATAAAATTCACTTCAATATAGAACAACTTGTAAAAATAGCTTATATTTTAGATGTTGATATTTGCGAATTTTTCAAAGATTGTTAAACGAAATGAAATCTTTGAATTTTTGCTATTCTGCCAAACTATATCTTCAACACTCACAAACAACTCAAACTTTGTCTTTACAAGGATTTTTATATTTGGTATAATTTCGTATTGCTTAACAATGGAAATAAAAAGGGATTAATCAACCCTATTTTAACACGAAGCTAAGGGAGTTTATACCCTTAGCTTTTTTTTTGCACTTTTTTTGAGATGGTAGGGGTGGGAGTGTTAAAAAAAGGGGCTATGCTTGTTTAAACAAATAGCATTAATCCTATTGATAATAATTTTATTATCAATTAGACTTTACTAAAAGTCAAAGGGGGTAAGTCTGATTAACTTACCCTTTGGGTTGGTGCTATCAATGATTTAAGTTGATACAAGAAAAAAATTTTACTGCAAATTCACCCAAAAACCATCACCAGCATTTATAGTATTTAGTGTATTTATACCAGCATTTGATATTTTTGTTGCTAGTGTACTATTTGGACCATATGCACTCCATGAAGTGCCACTCCATTTCCATATTGTTACTATGTTTGATTTTAAAGCGGTTAATTCATTTACTGTTACACTCTCACCAGTGCCAAGTAAATGCCAACCAGTTGTAGCTGTTGTAAATTTAGATAGTGTTTTTATGTTGTAGCTATTTCCACTAAATGTTACATTTTGATTTTGTGTTGTATTTAGCCAATATCCATCTCCTGTTGTTATGCTACTTAAAGCACTTATTCCAGCATTTGCTATTTTTTGACTCAAAGAAGCATTTGGACTGTAAGCATTCCATGAAGTGCCTGTCCATTTCCACATTGTTACTATGTTTGTGTATTTGCTGTTAAATTCTGTTTGATTTAGTGTTGTATCTATTGGTAGTGATAGTAAGTTCCAGCCGTTTATTATTGTTTGGGTTGTTGTGTTTGTTTGAGATGAACTACTACTAACACTTGAAG
>JACAEZ010000111.1 GCA_013388565.1 Campylobacterales bacterium
CCCAAGTACCATGATAGCAGCTAAAAATGCCCAACCACCAACAGAATGGATAACCGTATAACCAGCCAAATCATGAGCTGTGCTTAAAAATCCGCCGTTCCAAAACCAACCACCAACAATAGGATAAATAACACCGCTCATGACAACTGCAAATGTCATAAATGGGAGTATTCTTATTCTTTCGCTTACACCACCGCTTATGATAGATACGGTTTTGCTTACAAATGCCATTTGAAAAAAGAAAAAAGCATATTTTGAGTAATCACTATTTTCTATACCATTTAAAAACAATCCACTTCCACCAAACATGAGGTTATATCCCCATATCAAAAATACAAATGATGTAACCGCATATAAAAGCACATTTCCGCTCAAAACTGCCACAACATTTTTGCTTCTTACAAGCCCAGCTTCAAGCATAGCAAACCCAGGAGCCATCAAAATAATCAATGTTGCACTAAACAATAGAAAAAATGTATCTATGACATAGCCAAAATTTTCCACTACTTTTCCTTTATATTAAAAATTTTTTAAAATTCTAACTTAAAAATTAATCTTAGTTTGATTATTTTTTAATCAATCAAACATTTTTGTCTATATTTCTAAAAATATTTTAAGTATAATTTTTGTGACTTGATTTTAAACAGTATATTTATTAGGCTTGAAGTAAATTTTATATACAATTTTGACTTTTACTCACAAAAATAATCAAACATTAATTTATTTATTAGGCAACATATATGTTATATTTACTTTATAGTTATTTAGATATAAATCTTTTTCAATATATCTCTGTTAGGGCTGGTATCGGCTTTTTTATGGCATTTTTGCTAACTATATTTTTAATGCCAAAATTTATAAGTTGGGCTAAAAGTAAAAAGGCATCTCAACCAATCTATCATTTAGCTCCTCAAAGTCACAAAGGCAAAAAAAATACTCCTACAATGGGCGGTGCAGTCTTTGTCTTTTCCACACTTATTGCTTCACTTTTTGTAGCAAGGCTTGATAACTTTTATGTAATTTTTGGAATTTTTACAATTTTGTTTTTCTTTTTTATAGGGCTTAAAGATGATGTATCAAAAATATTGGGTCAAAAGAATGAGTTAGGTCTTTCACCAAAAGCAAAATTTAGATTACAACTGCTATTTGCTTTCATAATTTCACTACTTCTTTATTTTATAGCAGAGCTTGATAGCTATTTATATATACCATTTTACAAACATCCTGTCATGGACATGAAGTTGTTGGCTATTTTATTTTGGACAGCAGTGATAGTTGCAACAAGCAATGCAGTAAATTTAACAGATGGTTTAGATGGTTTGGCAACAGTTCCATCAATATTTTCATTAACTACTCTTTGTGTAATTACATATATTTCAGGACATGCAATATTTAGTAGTTATTTATTGGTTCCAAAAATCATGGAAGTTGGGGAAGTTGTTATTATTGGAGCTAGTATGATTGGTGCTTTGATAGGCTTTTTGTGGTACAACTGCCACCCAGCACAAGTATTCATGGGAGATAGTGGAAGTCTTACAATCGGTGCTTACATAGCATACATGGCAATTATCTCTCAAAGTGAAATACTACTTTTATTGATAGGTTTTATATTTGTACTAGAGACAGTTTCTGTAATTTTACAAATTAGTTCGTACAAAACAAGAGGTAAAAGAGTGTTTTTAATGGCTCCTATTCATCACCATTTTGAGATGAAAGGATGGGCAGAAAATAAAATTATTGTTAGATTTTGGATAATAGCATTTTTAACAAATATGTTAGCACTTATTACACTTAAAATTAGATAGAAAGTTTAGAATTGAATTTAATATTTTCATTAGATATAAAAATAATATTAGAAATATAATAAATTTTTACATTTGTCAAATAGCCGTGCCAATTGTAGTAGTTCGTTTGGCACCAATTAATGATGCTTATATATAAAGCACATTAAAAGCTTTTTATTATATAATACAAACCTATATTAAATTTAGGAGAAACAAATGAAAAAGTTAGCATTAGCTTTATTAATTGCAGGTTCGTCATCTTTGTTTGCTGCTGATGGTGCAGCTTTATTTGGAAAATGTGCTTCTTGCCACGGTGCAAAAGGTGAAAAAGCAGCACTTGGTAAAAGCCAAATCATAGCTGGTTGGGATGCAGCAAAAACTGAAACTGCTCTAAAAGGTTATAAAGATGGTAGTTACGGCGGTGCTATGAAAAATCTTATGAAAGGTCAAGTAGCTACATTAAGTGATGATGATGTTAAAGCATTAGCTACTTACATTGCTACATTAAAATAATAATCTTTTATTATCCTTTTAAGGTGTAGGCTATTCCTATACCTTAAATTTTCTATCTTTTATCTTTCTGTTTTATGTTTTTTCAATTTTTATGATTAAATGGTAATTAAAAATATGATACTATTTTTTTAGATTTGAAATAATATATATAAAAAATGGTTCTCATATTGGTACTTCACTTCCAGACTTAACCTATATTTTTTCCAAAATATCTCTTCTCCTCATCAACAGCAATATTGCTTAATGTCTTGTTCATGAGCATTGGCATATTTAAATCAGCCTCAATTAAACTAGGGTCATAGCTTATACCAAACCCAACTAAACAACCCACCTAATACCACCAACAATTAAACAAAACTATGAAACAACAACAAAAACAACAACTAGGAAAATAGAATGGCAAGAAAAATAACAGTTATAGAACATTATACCAAACCCCAAGTACAATATACACATAAACATAAGCTAAAATAAAAACATGAAAACAAGAAGCATAAAAATCAACAAACAAGACAATATCGAAAC
>JACAEZ010000015.1 GCA_013388565.1 Campylobacterales bacterium
CTTTAGATGTTGCAAATGGAAAATTTTTAGATGAAAATAAATCTCCGGCTAGAAAAGTAGGCGAAATAGATAATAGAGGAAGTCATTTTTACTTAGCTCTTTATTGGGCAGAAGCTCTTGCAAATCAAAATGATGATGCTGAATTAAAAGCAAAATTTGAGAAAGTTTATGCTGACATGAAAGCAAACGAAGAAAAAATTAATGCTGAATTAATTGGTGCTCAAGGCAAGGCTCAAGATGTTGGTGGATATTTCAGACCAGATTTTGAGAAAGCAAGTTCTGCTATGAGACCAAGTGCTACATTAAATAGCATAATAGATAATATATAAAAAGTGTAAAATCGAAACATATAGTTTGAAAAGAGAAGTTAATTTTTCTCTTTCAGACTATAGTTTTATTTTTTATACTTTAAAATGTTATTTCAAAATTTAAATTATAAAGGATTGATATGCAAGGAAAAAAAGTAGCCATTATTGGAGCTGGAAATGTAGGCTCTACGGTTGCGTATTCTTTAGCTATGAATGGTTCTTGCCATGAAGTAATATTGATGGATAATAAAGTAGATATTGCTAAAGGAAGAGCATTAGATATGTCTCAAGCTGCTGCAGTTGCAAGGAGCCATACCGTTGTTTCAGTTATGGAAAATGTTGAAGATTTGAAAGATTGCGATGTTATAGTTATTACTGCTGGAAGTCCACGAAAACCAGGCATGAGCAGAGACGATTTGCTCCTTATAAATGCTGCAGTTATGAAAGATATTGTTACTAAAATAAAAATTCACTCACCAAATGCTATATTAATTATAGTATCAAACCCGCTTGATGCTATGGTTTATGTAGCCTTAAAATGTAGTGGTTTTCCTAGAAGTAGAGTAATTGGAATGGCTGGATTACTTGATAGTGCTAGAATGGCTAGTTTTATTCAAGAAAAACTAGGCTTTGGTGCTGGACAAATTAGAGCTTCTGTTATGGGTGGTCATGGAGATGATATGGTTCCACTTCCTAGATATTCAACTGTTGCAGGATACCCTTTAACAGACCTTTTGAGCGAAGAGGATATTGAAGAGGTAGTTGAGAGAACTAGAAATGGTGGAGCAGAGATTGTAAAACATCTTCAAACAGGTTCAGCTTATTATGCTCCAGCAAAAGCTACTGCTGTTATGGCTGAAGCTATTTTAAAAGATACCAAACAACTTCATCCATGTGCTGTTATGCTTGAGGGTGAATATGGTTACTCTGATATTGTTTGTGGTGTACCTATTAGACTTGGTGCTGGTGGAATGGAAGAGATTTTTGAAATAACACTAAATTCATGTGAGAAAAAAATGTTACAAAAATCTATAAATTCTGTTCAAGTATTAGTAAACACACTAAATGAGAACAAATTTTTTGATGATGCCAAATAAGGACTTTAAGATGGATTTTAGAATAGAAAAAGATACAATGGGTGAGATTAAAGTACCTAATAATACATATTGGGGTGCTCAAACACAAAGAAGTTATGAAAATTTTCCAATTGGCTCTGAAAAAATGCCAGTTGAAGTTATAAAAGCATTTGCCGAGCTTAAAAAAGCTTGTGCGATTGTAAATAACAGACTTAAAAGACTTGATGATAACAAAACAAATGCTATATCACAAGCAGCAAATGAGGTAATAGAAGGCAAACTAGATGGAAATTTTCCATTAGTTGTATGGCAAACAGGAAGTGGCACACAATCAAACATGAACATAAATGAAGTTATTGCAAATAGAGCTACAGAGATTTTGGGTGGGGATTTTAGAACTACAAAATTGGTTCATCCAAACGATGATGTAAACAAAGGGCAAAGTTCAAACGATACATTTCCAACTGCTATGAGAATTGCTGAAGTTGTAGCTGTTACAAATAAACTTTTACCAGCTATCGATGTACTTAAAAATACATTAAAAGCAAAAAGTGAAACATTCAAAGATATAGTAAAAATTGGTAGAACTCACTTACAAGATGCAACACCTCTAACTTTAGGTCAAGAAATAGGTGGATATGTAGCAATGCTTGAAAAAAATAGCACAATGATAAAAGAGGTTTTATCTCATGTAAGAGAATTAGCAATTGGTGGAACTGCTGTTGGAACTGGTTTAAATGCACATCCACAATTTTCAGAGATGGTAAGTGATGTATTAAACGAAATTATGGATAAAAATTATGGTTTTTGCTCTCATCCAAATAAATTCCAAGCATTAACAAGTCATGATGGTGAAGTGTTATTAAGTGGAGCTTTAAAATCACTTGCAGCAAATTTGATGAAAATAGCAAATGATATTAGATGGCTTAGCTCTGGTCCTAGATGTGGAATTGGCGAAATAACAATTCCAGAAAATGAACCAGGAAGTTCAATAATGCCTGGTAAAGTAAATCCAACTCAAAGTGAAGCTATGACCATGGTAGCTGTTCAAGTCATGGCAAACGACACTGCAGTTGGAATTGCTGCAAGTCAAGGTAATTTTGAACTGAATGTTTTCAAACCAGTTATTATTTACAACATACTTCAATCAATCAATCTATTGAGTGATAGTATGATTTCATTTAATGATAATTGTGCTGTTGGAATAGAGCCTATTAGAGAAAATATTGAGAAAAATTTAAATAACTCATTGATGTTAGTAACTGCATTAAATCCATATATAGGATATGAAAAAGCAGCACTAATCGCAAAAACTGCACATAAAAATGGTGCTACCCTAAAAGAGACTGCTATCAAACTTGGCATTTTGAGCGCTGAAGAGTTTGATAAGTATGTTAAACCAGAAGATATGATTAATCCAAAAGAGTAAGGAAGGCAAATGAATATACATGAGTATCAAGCAAAAGAGATTTTTGGTAAATATGGTGTTCCTACACCAAAAGGTGAAGTAGCATTTACACCTGATGAAGCAGTAAAAGCAGCACAAAATTTGGGTGGTGGTTTATGGGTTGTAAAAGCACAAATTCATGCTGGTGGAAGAGGAAAAGGTGGCGGTGTAAAACTAGCTCGAACAACAACTGAAGTTAGAGAGATAGCTCATCAAATGCTTGGCATGACATTGGTTACTCACCAAACAGGTGCTGAAGGTAAAGAGGTTCAAAAAGTTTATATCGAAGAGGGTGCTGATATTAAAAAAGAGTACTATCTTGGAATGGTTTTAGATAGAGCTTTAGAGATGCCTATCATGATGGCTTCAACTGAAGGCGGTATGGAGATTGAAGAGGTAGCTCATAACACTCCAGAAAAGATTATAAAAGTTGCTATTGACCCACTTGTTGGTTTTCAAGGGTGTCATGGTAGAGAGTTGGCTTTTGGATTGGGATTAGAAGTTAGCGAAATTCCTACATTTATAAAATTTTGCGATGCACTGTATAAAGTATATATGGATAACGATGCAGAGATGATTGAGATAAATCCACTTATTAAAACAGGTGATAATAGATTTATCGCACTTGATGCAAAAATGGGATTTGACAATAATGCTCTTTATAGACAAAAAGAGGTTGCTGGAATGAGAGATTTAAGCGAAGAGGAGCCAACAGAAGTAGAAGCTGGAAAATATGGCTTAAGCTATGTAAAACTTGATGGAAATGTTGGTTGCATGGTAAATGGTGCTGGTCTTGCTATGGCTACGATGGATATTATAAAACATGAAGGTGGGCAACCTGCAAACTTTTTAGATGTTGGAGGCGGTGCAAATCCTGAAACAGTTGCAAA
>JACAEZ010000055.1 GCA_013388565.1 Campylobacterales bacterium
ATAAAAGCAAAAGTTGTAATAGAAGATGAAAAAGAAAATGGAATTAGAGCTGCTTTAAATTATGGACATACATTTTGTCATGTGATAGAAAATCTTACAAACTACTCAACATATCTTCATGGAGAGGCAGTTGCAATAGGAATTTGCATGGCGAATAGATTGGCAAAAAAATTGGGCTTTATAAATGTTTATGAGTTGGAAGATGTAAAAACTTTATTAATAAAATATGATTTACCAACAGAGTATCAAGTAAAAAATAAAGATGATTTTTATGAACATTTCTTTTTAGATAAAAAGAGTCAAAATTCAAAAATAAAATTTATATTGTTAGATGGCATTGGAAATTTTATTATAAAAGATGATATACCAAAAGAGGTGGTGTTAGATATTTTATGAAGCAGTTAATTATTATTTTAGTTGTTACATTAAAACTTTTTTCTGAAACAAATTCTACTAACAATATAGAACCATCAGTTATTGAACAATCAATAACTGAACAAAACGAAGAAACATTAAGACTTTTAAATGAACAGTTGCAAGATGTCAATAATTTGCTTAAAAAAGACTCTTTGTGGCTGAAAAAATATGCAAATTTTACAACTTATCAAAAAGTTCAAGAAGAACTTGACCAGATAAAAAAAGAGATTAAATTAACTAATCAAAAAAAAGATAGTGAAGCTAAACAGCATTTAGAGATTTTAATTACAAAAGAGAATACATTAACAAATCAGTTGGAGTTGTTGAGTGATTATAAAGAATCTCCTTTTAAAGAGTTTATAAAACCTCAAGAGATAACAAATATTCCTGAAGTTGAAAATCCATTCTCTATAATTTCAGCTCTTTCATTTATCAAGATGATAAATCAACGAAAAGAGTTTTATCAGCAAAATTATGAATCACTAAATAAATTGATATTAAAACTTGAACAAAAAAAAGATATTTTAACTAAAATAGTTCAAATCAATCATGATGAAAAATTTAAAACCGAATTAACATACTCTACAAAAGAGGTCGATGATTTTAAAGATATATACTCAATTTTTGGAACTACTATTTCACTCTATACAAAAAGAGTTGATGAAATAGTTTTGAATTTAACAAATCAGATAAAAGAGCAGATAAAACAAACCGCTTACATTCTCTCAATTATCTTAATACTATTTATCATATCAATTTTAATAAAAGTTGCAATAAAAAAATATGTAACTGATAATGAAAAATTTTATGTCGCAAATAAAGTAATTAATGTAGTAACTTTTATTTTGATACTACTTGTTTTACTATTTTCATATCTTGAAAATGTAACATATTTAGTAACTGTCTTAGGTTTTGCTTCAGCTGGGATTGCAATTGCCATGAAAGATATATTCATGAGCTTTTTGGGATGGATGGTAATTGTTGTAGGTGGAACTATTCATATTGGCGATAGAATAAAAGCTTCAAAAGAGAACATGGAGTTTGTTGGAGATGTTTTGGATATTTCACTACTTAGAATTACACTATTTGAAGATGTGACACTAACAAGCTACACAACAAACAGAAGAGCTGGAAGAATTATATTCATTCCAAATAACTATATTTTTACACACATGATAGCAAACTATTCACACTCTGGCATGAAAACAGTTTGGGACGGAATAGACATAAATATTACTTTTGATTCAAATCATAAAAAAGCTGTTTATATAGTCAAAGAGATAGTCAAAAGATATTCAAAAGGTTATACAGATATTACGAGAAAACAGTTAAATAAATTAAGAGATAGATATAATCTTAGAAATACAAATGTAGAACCTAGAATATTCGCATTTGTAGAACCTTACGGCATTAGAATTAGTGCTTGGTACTTGACAAATAGCTACGCAACACTAACATTAAGAAGTTCAATCTCTTTAGATATTTTAGATAGCTTCAAAGAAGAAGATGATATTAAAATAGCATACCCAACACAAGCCATACAGTTAGCAAAACTAACCGATAATTTAGATTCAACAGAATTTTTGAAAGAAAGTAAAAATCACCAACTTACAAACTAGATTTACAACTTAGTGATATTGAAAATTATAAATCTAGTTTGTAGCCAAAGCCCCTAATATTATAAATTTCTAAATCACCAACTTTTCTTCTTATCTTTTTAATTAATGTTCTAATACTACACTCTGTGACATTTCTATTATAATAAAGCACATTCATGATTGTATGATTTGTAATTACTCTACCTCTATTTTTTATTAATTCATTAAATAAAAGCTGTTCTTTATGAGTAAGAATTGAAATTACTTTATCTTTTTTATAGATACTACCATCGTAAGAGTTATAAAAAATATCATCTTTAATAAGCATCAAACTAGGATTATCTTTTTCATACTCTATCTCTTTAATACTTTTATCCATTAAATTTCCAAATTGTCTGTAATCTAATGGTTTTAATAGATATTTTAAAATATTTAATTCCATCGCTTCAAGTATATAATCTTTGCTATCAGAATCAGTAATAATTATAATTCTACAATCTCTATTCAATTTTCTAATTTTTTTAATTAATTCTATACCATTTATACCAAGTAATTGTATATCTGTAATTACAATTTCAGGCAAACTTGATAAGAAAAGTTCAAATCCATCAATTCCATTTTCCGCTTCTACAATCTCTACACCTTTTGTTTTAAGACCATATACGATAGCCTGTCTTGTTATTTCATCATCTTCTATAACAAGAACTTTTATTTTTTTATCACCTAAAGACATTCGAAACCCTTCAACTATATTTTTTATAACAAAATTATGCAAAAATGTTAAATAATTTTAAAATTTTGTTAACTAAATTGTTGCCATTTTCAAATCATTCTCTTGAATACAATCTTTTTTACAAACAGTATTTTCCCAATCATTAATTACATTCAAAATATTTTTAAAAACAAATGGCTTTGTAATTCTAATTTTATTGTAATTAATATCACAATAATTACATCCATTATCTTCACTACAAAAAATGGATTCTGTCAAAACTACCATCTTTTGCTCTATTTTTTTATATAAAACTTCTTTTAAAAATTGTTTGCCTTGAAACATATCATACTCTAAAAATACATAATCATATTCATGATTATTAAACATATTAACTGCACATTGATAATTTGAACAACTGCTCACTTCACAATTATGTTTTTTTTAAAAAACTACTCAAAACTTCATTTTGAAAATCTGAAAAATCAACTAATAAAATTTTATATTTCATATGCTCTTTCTCTTAAAAGTCTCTTTTTAATAAGCCTTCAACTTTTAATATTGTTAATATTCTATCTTTTTGTTTACCAATTCCATATATTAAACTGGAATCTTGATTTATTGTCTCTGGAGCTGGGTCAATATTTGACTCACTAATTCTAATAGCTTCTGTGAGTTTATCTATCACAAACCCTGCTATATCATCTTTATATTTCATGACAATATATCTCGTATCTTCTGTTTGCTTTGAAGCACCTAAACCAAATTTTGCTCTTAAATCAATTATTGGAATAACTGTACCTCTTAAATTGAATACCCCTAAAACATATTTAGGTGTACTTGGAACCCTAGTAAACTCTATCGGTTTTATTATTTCTTGAATACTTAAAATAGGAACTGCAAACTCTTCAGTCCCCACTATAAAACCAACTAACTGTATTATATTATCATTTTCCCCACTTTTATTTGGAGACTTTTGCTCTTTTTGTCTTTTAAAAATTTGTTCTAGTTTATTTGCAGCCATTAAGCCATCTCCACATTTAAATTGATATTTCTTTGAACTACATTCATTAAATACTCTGGAGAATACGGTTTTGTAATATATTCTGTCATTCCAGCTTCAATTCCTCTCATCCTATCTGCTTTTGAAGTTCTTGAAGTAACAGCAATTAGTGGCATATTTTTGTATTTGTTATATTTTCTTATCTCATTTGCTAATGTATATCCATCCATTCTAGGCATCTCTATATCAATTAAAACAGCATCAAATGTATAATCTCCGCCTTTTAATACATTTAAAGCTTCAATACCATCAGCAGCTTCCATCAGTGTAACACCTAGTGGTTCTATAGATTTTCTCATGATTGTTCTATCTGTTTTACTATCATCTACCACTAAAATACAATAATCTTTTGCTGTTTTTTTCTGCTTAGACTTGCCACCACTATTTTTAACTTTTGAAACAACATTTACATCAACTTTTTTAGCTAAATTCATAAGTGCTGCAACATCTACAATCAATGTAACTCTACCATCACCTCTAATTGTAGCCCCTGCTATTCCTTCAATACCTTGTAGATAATCACCAAGAGATTTTATAACTATCTCTTCTTGTCCAACAAGTGTATCAACAATAACACCGAGTTTATTTTCAGCTAAACCAATTACAACAACATAAGCATGTTCTCCACTATCAAATACATTATCAACACCAAAAATATCTGAAAGTCTTACTAGTGATAAGACTTCATCTCTAAGTCTAAGAACGCTTTTACCTTCAACTGTATATATATCACTATATGAAATTCTAACTGTTTCAAGTACTGAAGCTAAAGGTATAGCATAATACTCTTCTTGAACACCAACAAGCAGTGATTGAATGATTGCTAATGTTAAAGGTATTTTTAATTTTATAATAGTTCCTCTTCCAAATTCACTATCAATATCTATAATACCATTTAGTTTTTCGATATTTGTTTTAACAACATCCATACCAACACCTCTTCCAGAGACATTAGTAACTTGTTCTGCTGTTGAAAGTCCTGGTTTAAAAATCAAAGCAAATGCCTCTTTGTCACTCATGCTATCTGCTTCTCTTTCTGTAATAATGCCTTTTTCAAAAGATTTTGATTTTAATTTTTCTGCATTTATACCTCTACCATCATCTCTGATTTCAATAACTATATGATTGCCTTCATTATAAGCTTTTAGTTCAACAGTTCCTGTATCACTTTTTCCATTTTGCAATCTTTCATCTGGAGATTCTACACCATGGTCGCATGAATTTCTAATAATATGAACTAATGGATCACCTATCTCTTCAACGATAGATTTATCAAGTTCTGTCTCTTCACCCGATATTATAAGCTCTATTTTTTTATTTAATTCTCTACTTAAATCTCGAACCATTCTCGGGAATTTATTAAACACTTTACCAACAGGAAGCATCCTTGTTTTCATGACGGCTATTTGTAAATCTGTTGTAACAATAGAAATAGATGAAACTACTTGATTTAACTCTTCTAAAAACTGTTCACCTTCATATCTCTCTTCAACATCGTTATAAATTTTAAGTAACCTATTTTTACCGAGTACTAGTTCACCGATTAAATTCATTAAGTGGTCAAGTCTTTTTACATCAACTCTAATAGTCTGTTCAATAGCTGATGATTTAGAATCTTGGTCTTTACTATCTTCTTGTTGTTGCTGTTTTTTAGGAGCTGGTTTTGGAGCTGATACAGCAGGTGCAGATTGTTGAATAGGTTTTGGAGCTGGTGCTACTGGTTTTGGAGTTTCAATAACTTTAGGAGCTGGTTCAACTTTTGCTGGTGTTGGTTCATCATTAATATTAACCAAAGGAGCAGTTGGTAAATCTTTACCCATATTTCTAAGTTCTTTCCGTCTTTTTTTATCGTCTTCCATTCTTTGATTTAATAATCTTTCTATCTCTTTTTCAACATCTTCTGCACTTAAATTTGAGTAATCTATATCATCTTCTGCTGGTTTAGTTTCATTTTTTTGAACATGTACTTCAACCTTTTGAACACTTTGAATAGGTTCTGGTGATGATTCAAATGCCATTGAATTTGAACTACTTGAAGGTGGTGGAACTTCACCCTTACTTATAGCATCAAGTTTTTTTACCATATTTTCTACATCTAATCCAGCATCTTTATCACTTCCACTATCTCTAATAGACTCTAAAAGCGATTTCATCATATCAATAGATGGTAATACAACATCCATAACTTCAGGAGTTATTTTCAACTCTCCATGTCTTGCTTTATTTAAAACATCTTCCATATGGTGTGTTAAATGTGTTAAAACATCAAAATTTAAAAATGAACTCGAACCTTTAATAGTATGTGCAACTCTAAATATTCTATTTAATAGTTCCAAATCCTCAGGATTGCTCTCTAACTCGACAAGGTCATTGTCAAGCTGTTCTATCATTTCAAACGCTTCAATCAAAAAATCTTCTAAAATTTCTTGCATTTCATCCATAATCAATCCTTAAACGATTTTTAATTAATCTTTTAAATGGGCTTTTACAACCCTTGAAACCTCTTTGAAAAACATATTTGCATCAAATTTAACCAAATATGCCTCACCACCTGCTTCATTACCTCTTATATTGCTAAAATGGTCACTTATAGACGAATTAAATACAATAGGAATTTTTGTAAATCTTGAATCATCCTTTGTTTTTGCTGCAAAATGGAAACCGTCCATTTTAGGCATTTCTACATCACAAATAATAATTTTTAACTCTTTATAAACATTAGCTCCATATAAACCGTATAAATCTTCAAGTTTATCTATTGCATCTTCACCATCTATTGCTTCAATAACTTTAAAGCCCATCTTTTCCATTGCTTCTTTTGTAATTTTCCTAGCAGTTCCACTATCATCTATTATCATAGCAAGACCAGAAAACCTCTCTATTTCATACTCTGCATCTACATCAGGCGAATAAAAACCCAAATCTTGAACAACACTTTCTAAATCTAAAATAAGTAAAACATCATCGTTTTCTATTCTAGTTACACCTGTTATTTTACTTTTGTCCATGATACCACCAGTTCCAGCAGAAAAACTAGCAGGTTCTATATCTTTCCAATTTATTCTTCTAATTCTTTTAGCTTCATGAACTATAAAACCTATCAAAATATTATTAAATTCAGAAATAATAATTCTAGGTTTAATATTTAAATTTTCAGGAATAGAAACACCCATCCATTTTGCTAAATCAATAACAGGTATTACAATTCCTCTTAAATCAAATATACCTTCTACATAATCTGGTACACCTGGAAGTTCTGTAAGCTTTGGTAATCTAATAATTTCTCTTACTTTTGCTACATTTACTCCATAAATACCTTCGTATGTTTGCCCTCTTTCTTGCTTGAATATCCTAAAATCAACAAGCTCCATTTCATTTGAGCCCACTTTCAAGACACTTTTATCGCCTAACATCAAAGCTCCTTAGCTTATACTCTTCAAAAGAGATATCTTTCTGGTTCGATTTTACAACAAAAAAACTTTTATTACAATCAAAAGCACTCAAATTTTGATAAATCAAATTGTTATATTTAAAAATTTGATTTTGATGAAAATGACCTTCAATTATATATTCGATATTTTTATTAAAAGAGAGATATTTAAACACTCTTTTATCAACTATATTTTTAAAGTTTTCAATGTCAAAACATCTTTTTTTTAATTCAAGTTTTTTATATATAGCCTTCACTATTTTATTATTTAAAAAAAACATATCTAACATCTGTAAAAATATCAAAACATATCGACATCTTATCAAAAAAGTATATAGTTTGTATGTTAAATTTGAAAATATATCTCCATGAGAGATAGAAATAAAGATACTATTAAATTTAAACATTACAGGTTGTTCATGAATTTTAAAAATTTTCATATTCGGAAATATTTTTTTTAGGTTAAAATCATGATTTCCTTCTAAATAAACTATCTCTATTTTTTTTGATAATTTATTTAATAAATTTATGATTTCACTATTTTTTTTTATTGTATCTTTTATTTCATAAATTAATAAATCAAATATATCTCCACATAAAATAAGCTGATTTGTTTTTATTATCTCATTTTGTAAAAGTATTAAAAAATCAAAGAATTCTCTATTCTCTAAACTATAATGACAATCAGCTATTAAAATAGCATTTTCTTTCAATTCATGGAACATATGAAATTATAGGAATTGCCAATTTTTCATCAAAACCGTACATAATATTTGCATTTACAACTGCTTGTGAACTAGCACCTCTTAATAAATTATCTATAGCTGAACTTATAAATAGTGAATTTTCATCACATTTTGCATAAATATCACAAAAATTTGTACCACTTGTTGATTTTATATCTACAGGATTTTCTCTAACTCTTATAAAAAATTCATCTTTATAACTATTTTTTAATATATCTATTGGATTTATTGTTGTTTTTAAAGTAGCATAAATACTTACTAACATCCCTCTTGTAACAGGTAATAGATGTGGAATAAATAGTGTTTTTATATTTTTTTCTTTTAAAATTTCTATTTTTTCTCTTATTTCTGGAGAGTGTCTATGTGATATTGGATTGTATGCAAATATATTTTCATTTATTGTTACAAAATGGCTAGTTTCTGTAAGTTTTTTTCCAGCTCCACTAACCCCACTTTTTGCATCAATAAAAATAGTTGAATTATCTTCTATATAATCAATAAACGGTAAAATTCCAAGTAGTGAGGCAGTTGGATAACATCCTGGGTTTGCTATAAGTTTTGCATCTTTTATTTTATCTCTAAAATATTCTGGTAAACCATAAATTGCATGTGAAAGATTTTCTTTATCTTCATGAGGACAATAAAATTTTTCATAATTTTCTATTTTTAATCTATAATCAGCTGACAAATCTATAATTTTCAATCCATCTTTTAATAACTCTTTTGTATATGCCATTGCAGTTTTATGTGGAAGTGCTAAAAAAACTAATTCACAATAATTTTTTACATTTTTTAAGTCTATTTTTTTTACTTCACAACTAAATACATTTTCTAAACTAGGATGTAAATTTGTTATATTTTCACTACCTTCTGTTGTAGCTATATAGTTTATTTTAAATTTTGGGTGATTTATTAATATTTTTATTAATTCTAAACCTGTATATCCACTAGCACCTATTATTCCAATATTTATCATGAAAATTCTCCAATTTTTTAAGAAAATATTAACATAAACTATTTGAGATTTATTGTAATGTTTTAGAAATTTAAACTATAAAATTATTGGCATAATAACCGTTTTATAATTACCACTATTTAAAACAAAAGGTAAATTTGGTTCATTAATACCTATTACGAACTCTTTTGTTTCGCATTGTTGTAAATAGTCTAATAAATATCTACTACTTACTGCTATTGTTAAATCATAATCTATATCTGCACTATACTCCATCTCACTTTTTGCTTGAGAACTATCTTCATTTAAATTTTCAAATGTTACTGTCTCTTTTGAAAAAGTAATTTTTAAATCATTTGAAACTGCATTTATAAGTTTTATTTCAGATATAAATCTATCTCTTGAAAGTGTTAGAGAATATTTTATATTTTTAGGGATTATTCTTTGATAATCTGGATATTTACCATTTATAAGTTTTGTAAAAAATGTTTGATTTTTTGATTTTATAATTAAATTTACATTATCAAAATATAGTTCTGATTCATCAAAGAAAAATTTTTGTATCTCTACAATAGCTTTTTTAGGAATTATTAAATTAAATTTTGTTTTAGCTTCATTTTGCATAGTAACAATTGCTAATCTTCTTGTATCTGTTGCTACTAAATTTATCTCATTTTCATGAACATCTAAAT
>JACAEZ010000096.1 GCA_013388565.1 Campylobacterales bacterium
GTGCTAAATTTTATACAACAAATGGTTTAGGATTAAATGAAGATGACGGAAGAGAAGTTAATTCATTAATGTTTAATCCAGATGGTGACTCTTTCTCTTTATTAGGTCAAGCTTATGTAAGTTATAAAATTGCAAATACACAATTTAAAGTTGGAAGACAACAAATTGATACTCCTTTAGCTGGAAGTGATGATATTAGAATGATTCCAAACTTATTTGAAGCATATTTACTTGTAAATACAGATGTAAAAGATACAACTTTAATAGCTGCACATGTAACAAAAATGAGTGGTATGCCTGATAGTTCAGCAAATGGTAGTAAATTTGAAAGTATGAGTGATGCTGCTGGTTTAGGTGGAATTGTTGGAAACGAAAGTGTAACGGCTGTTGCTGCAATATATGCTGGTATTCCAAATACAACTATTCAAGTTTGGGATTATTATGCAAATGAGATGTTAAATGCTATATATGCTGATATAGTTTATGAGAATAAAGCTACAGAAGATTTAACTTTAACATTAGCTGGACAGTACTACACATACAAAGAGCAAGGTAAAGTAAAAGATGCTGGTGCAAAAGTAAACTATAATGTAATGGGTGCAAAAATAGCACTTGCTAGTGAAAAAAGTGGTTTAACAGGAACAGTGGCTTACAATCAAGTAAGTGATGACCCAACATCAACTCCAGTATTTGGTGCATGGGGTGGTTATCCAGAGTATGCTTTTGCTGAAGAGTTTTGGATGTACTCAATGGGTGCTGAAATGTTTGATGGTAGTGTAGTTAAAGCAGGTTTAGACTTTGACTTAGGAACTGTTGGATTTGCTGATAGAACATTAAGTGCTGCTTATGTTGGTTTTGATGGAAGAACTGTAGATGTTGATGTTTATGATGTTGCATATACATGTGAAGCTTTCAAAAATTTAAACATGAAAGTAGCTTACGAATATCAAGAGTATTCAAATGACAATGAAAATTCTTTAATAAAAGTTGTAGGAAAATATAGTTTTTAATATCAGTTTTCAAGATAGCTTTGAGGCTATTTTGAATTGTTACAAAGGGAGCCTTTAAATATTTAAATAATTTTTTATATTATCTTTTGACATACACCCCCCTTCCTTAATAAAGAATTTAAATAGGCTCTCTTTTTATCAAATCTTCAATATTTTTTAAGCTAAAAAACAAAACAAAATCAATATAATTATTTTAAAATATTAAAAAAAGGTAAAGATTATGAAAAAGATAGAAGCTATTGTAAAACCTTTCAAATTGGAAGATGTAAAAGAGTCACTAAGTGAACTTGGTATTTCTGGTATGACTATTAGTGAAGTTAAAGGATATGGAAGACAACAAGGGCATACAGAGCTTTATAGAGGTGCTGAATATGTTGTTGATTTTTTGCCAAAAATTAAAATAGAACTTGTTGTAAATGATGAGTTAGAAGATAAAGTTGTTGAAGCTATTATAAAATCTGCAAAAACTGGCAAAATTGGAGATGGAAAAATATTTGTTTCAAATATAGAAAAAGCTATTAGAATAAGAACAGAAGAGATGAATGATGAAGCAATATGAAATTATTATATAGTTAATTAATCTCATATATGAACTTTTAAATGATGTTTTAATTCTAAAAAGATAAAATTAGCTTATCAAATAAATTGGAGGTTTGAATTATGTCAAAGAATAGACCGATTCCTACAAGTAATGAGAAAAAACTAAACCAAAATGATTTCATTGTATCTAAAACTGATACAAAAGGTGTTATTACTTATGGAAATCAAATTTTTATCAATATGTCAGGATATAGCGAACATGAACTTTTAGGTTCACCTCATAACATATTGAGACATCCTGATATGCCAAAAGCAGTTTTTAAACTATTATGGGACGAAATTAAAAATAAAAAAGAGGTATTTGCATATGTTAAAAATTTATGCAAAGATGGCTCATTTTATTGGGTTTTTGCAAATGTAACACCATCTTTTGATTTGAGTGGAAATATAATAGGGTATTACTCTGTAAGAAGAAAGCCTAATGAAAAAGCAATACCAAAAGTTGCAGAACTTTATAATAAATTGCTTGAAACTGAAAAAACAGCTGGAGTTGATTCTTCAATGTCTTTATTAAATAAATATGTTAGTGATAATTCAATGAAATATAATGAATTTATAATTCATTTACAAAAAAACTCTTAAAAGGTTATATTATGGGATTATTTGGTTCATCAAAAAGTAGTAGCTTAGATAATAAATTAATAGATGATATATTAAGAGTTGTTCAAAAAGCATCAGATGGTTTTTTGGAAGAGAGAATTACACATATAGAGTCAGACACTAAAATAGCAAAAGTTGCTTGGGCTATAAATGATATGTTAGACCAAGTAGAAGCTTCTATGAGAGAGACTACAAACTCTATAAATTCTGCTGGAAATGGTCAATATTATAGAAATGTATTTAGTGATGGTTTAAAAGGTGAGTTTAAAAAAACAGGTCAGCTTATAACTAAATCTGTTGATGCTATAAGTGAAAGTGAAAAAAGCAGAATTAGAGGCGAACTTGCTGAAAAATTTTCAAAGCTTGGTGGTGGGCTTGGTGCTGGGCTTAGAATAGTTCAAAATGATTTAAATGAAGGTACAAAAATAGTTCAAGAGATTACTTCAAATGCAGATAATACAGCTATAAAATCAAGAATTAGTTTAGATACTGTACAAAATTTATCATCTCAATTAAATCAGTTAATTCATCTAATATCTGATATAAATGAGTCTATTCAATCGCTTACTCAAAGGTCTCAAGAGATAAACTCTGTTGTAAATTTAATCAAAGATATAGCAGACCAGACAAATTTATTAGCACTTAATGCAGCTATTGAAGCAGCTCGTGCTGGTGAACATGGAAGAGGTTTTGCGGTTGTTGCTGATGAGGTTAGAAAGTTGGCTGAAAGAACACAAAAAGCTACACAAGAGATTTCAATAACTATTCAAACATTACAACAAGAGACAAGCGATATTCAAACAAACTCTGAAAATATAAATGAAATAGCTACAAGTTCTGGTGAAGATATTCATAATTTTGAATCCACACTTATTAGTTTTAATGAAGATGCTCAAAAAACAGCTCTAATTTCTAAACAAGTTGAATATAAAATATTCTCTGTTTTAGCGAAAATTGACCATATTTTATATAAATCAAACACATACTCATCAGTTCTTCATGATGAATATATAGACAAAATTGAAGATGATACTGCTTGTAGATTTGGAAAATGGCTTAAAAGTGATGCAAAAAGTAAATTTGAACAAACATCTGCATACAAAAAAATAGAAGAACCTCACAGATTAGTTCATGAATATGCTAATAAAAATATGCAGCGTTTAAAAGCAAAACATTGTTATGAAGCAAAAGAGCAGTTGGTTGAAAATTTTGAAAAGATGGAAGAAGCAAGTTTACAGATGTTTAGATTGCTTGATGAAATGGTTCATGAGGCAATAAAAAGATAAATATATTACTCTTTACTCTCTTTTTGTACTAGCAGTTTTTAGTCTGTTAGTACAAAAATTTTTACCTCTTTATTTTTTTACTATTAAAAAACATCTTCTAATTAGATAAATCATTACAAATAAATTTTTTGTTTTTATGCGAAACAAATAAATTTTTAAATAAAATTTTCAATCAATAATAAATAATAGATACAAAGGATATATTTTATGAATACTATGTTAGAAAAAGTTGATAAAGAGTTTGTACTGCCAACATATAGCAGAAATTATGTAAATTTTAAATACGGTAAAAATGCTACACTTTACAGTGATACTGGTTATGATTATATAGATTTTACAAGTGGAATAGGGGTTGTAAGTGTCGGTCATGGAAATGAGCAGGTAGCTAAAACTTTATATGAACAAGCAAAAAAGATTATTCATATATCAAATCTATATCTAATAGAGCCTCAAGCAGTACTAGCAAAAAAGATAGTTGAGTTGAGTGGATATGATGTTAAAGTATTCTTTTCAAATAGTGGTGCTGAAGCAAATGAGGGTGCTATAAAAATGGCTAGAAAACATGGTAAAACATTTGAAGATGAAAAGTTTGAAATAATCACTCTTGAAAACTCTTTTCATGGAAGAACATTAGCTACATTAAAAGCTACAGCGCAAGAGAAAATGCACAAACATTTTACACCATATCCAGACGGATTTGTGTATGCAAAAGATTTAGATGATGTGTATAATAAAATAACAGATAAAACATCAGCGGTTATGATGGAGCTTATTCAAGGGGAGGGTGGTATAACACCACTTGATAAACAAAAAGTTCAAGAACTTTGCAGATATTTAAAAGAGAAAAATATATTGTTGATTATTGATGAAGTTCAATCTGGAGTTTTCAGAACAGGCAAATTTTTGGCATCAAACTACTATGAGATAGAGCCAGATATAGTTACACTTGCAAAAGGGTTAGGTGGAGGAGTTCCAATTGGTGCGATTTTAACAAGACAAAAAAACATCTTTGAAGCAGGTGACCATGGAAGTACATTTGGTGGAAACTATCTATGTACAGCGACAGCTATTGAAGTGTTAAATATCCTAACAGAACTTAAAAAAAGTGAAAAATTAAAAAATACGATTGATATGTTTCATGAAAAGCTTATAACATTATCAACAGAATTTCCAGATATTTTTGGTGAAGTTGTAGGTATTGGGCTTATGAAAGGTGTTAGAGTAAAAAGTGATGAGTTACTAGCAGAGATTATTAAAAAAGCATTTGCAAAAAGAGTGCTTGTTTTAAAATCAGGCAGAAGTACATTGAGATTTTTACCACCTTTGACAATATCACAAAAAGAGTTAGAGCTTGGATTTGAAAGGTTGCATAGTGCAGTTAGCGAAATATAGTCTGTTGTTAGTTCCATTTTTGCTAATTGCAAATAGTGATATAGAGATTTTGTCAAAAAATAGTCAAGATATTTTAAATACACAAAAAGAGATAAATAAACTAGAGAGTGATAAACTCTATTTGGATTGGGTAAACAAAATAAATTTAAACTATAACAAATCGTTTAATGAACAGTTTGACCCAACTCAAGAGAGTCAAACATTTTCAGTAGAGATAAATCAGCCTATTTTTAAAAGTGGCGGTATCTATTTTGCGACAATATACTCATCTGTTTCAAAAGATTATAATGATTTGGCTATAAAATTAAAAGAAAAAGAGTTGATTAAAAATGCTCTAATATCAATAGCAAATCTAAAAAAAATTGATTTAGAGATAGAAAAATCAAAACTATTATTGGCTAATGCAAAGATA